>NZ_CFAFZJ010000006.1:0-128365 GCF_983172305.1 Arcobacter thermotolerans | reverse complement strand
AATGAAAGAGAAAGAGTTTGAATATATTGCAAATAAAATTTGTGATGTATTAGATAATATTGAAGATAAAGAGTTACACAAAAAAATAAACAAAGAGCTTGAAGAGTTAGCAAGTAAGTTTGTGATTTACAGTAGTTCGACGTATTAATAAAGTTTAGAAGTAAGGAGTTATTATGCAAATAATTGGTGATGATTTTGTAAAAAAAGTTCAACTAAAACAAGAAAAAGAAGAGCTTGAGAAGAAGTTAAGTGAACTTGATGAAACAAGGATATCTATGGGAAATATAAATCTTACAAACAATCTAAATAATGCCTATAAAGGCATAGATAACAATGATGATATGAATGAGATGAATAGATTACAGCAAAATATCAATTATGATGATAGTAATGAATTTGACAATATTATGCTAAATCAACAACAAAGTGGAGAAGACAATAAGAAAAAATATCTAATTTTAGGTATTGTTTTAGTAGTTCTTTTTTTACTAACAATAATTATCATAAGACTTCTAACAAGCGATTCTAAAAAAGAAGATCCATTTACTTCAAATAACCAAAGCTCTTCTGAAATGAAAACTCTATCTGAAAATAGTGGAAATATAGAAGATAGATACCAAAGAATACTTGATGATAAAGCAAAAAAAGATAGTACTGAACCAGTAGTAAATCAACAGATTAACACTTCAAATGATAGACTAGATATGATAAAAGAGACAAAAGAAGAGGCTAGATTAGCTCAAAATGAAAACTTCTCAGATAGCTCTATTCCAAATGAAACTCTTGATGAAACTATAAAAAAGATTGAAGAGAAAAAACAAACTCCTAAAACATCTGAAACAACTCCAGCTGCATCTACAAAAACACAAGCTGAACCAAAAAAATCTATAAGAGATTTAGTTGAAGGTAATGCTGCCGCAAAATCAACAAATCAAGAAGCCACTGGTAGTGGTTACTTTATTCAAATTGGAGCATTTTCAAAAAGACCTAGTGAATCTTATTTAAAAAATATAACAAACCAAGGTTTTAAATATAAAGTTATTCAAGAAGATGTAAAAGGTAGCACATTTAACAAACTCCTTATTGGTCCTTATAGTAGTAGAGCAGCTGCATCAAATGATGTATCAGCTGTTAAAAATAAGTTAAATATTCAAAATACTTTTATAGTAAATTATTAGTAGATATTTATGAATTTTTATAGTAAAACTCTATTTTTAGATCAATTTACACCAGTTTCTATTTATGAAAAAACAAAAGCTCTTTATCCAAAAGAGCTTAGTTTTTTGTTTGAAAGTAGTATAAGCTCAAGTAATGATGGAAATTTTTCATATATAATAATTGGAGCAAGAGAGAGAATTTGGTATAAAAACAATGAATGTTTTTTTAAAAATGAAATTGGAACAATAGAAAAAGTAGATAATAATCCTCTATTATTTTTAAAAAAATATTATAAGAATTTTGAAAAAAATATATATAAAGAGAAATCAAAAGAGCTAGGAATTGGACTAATTGATGGGTTTATTGGAAATGTTGGTTATGATATGGGAAAAGAGTTTGAACCAAGACTAAAAGCTTCGATGAACTCTTTACAAGATGAGTTGAATATTCCTGACTTAGACTTAATAAGACCAAAGATAATATTAGCATTTTCTCATAAAACTTCAAAGTTAGTTATTCTTACTTCAATGAATGAGTTGAAAAATGAGATTGAAAATATAGAAAAAGAGCTTTTAAAGCCATATATTTATACTCCACTAAAAAAAGCAAAATTGATAGATAATGGAAAATTTAACTTTACTAAAGAAGAATTTTTTTCTATAGTTGAAAAATCAAAAGAGATGATAAGAGCTGGAGATATATTCCAGATTTTAATCTCAAATAGATTTACTCAAAAAGCAGTAGTTGATAGCTTATCTTTTTATAGAGCATTAAGAAGTAAAAACCCTAGTCCATACCTATTTTTATTAGAATTTGAAGATTTTAGTATTGCAGGAAGTAGCCCAGAGGTTATGATTAGATTAGTGGATGGTCACCTACTTTTAAGACCAATAGCAGGAACAAGAAAAAGAGGGTCTACTTTAGAAAAAGACTTAGAGATGGAAAATGAACTAATCAACGATAAAAAAGAGAGAGCAGAACATCTTATGCTTGTTGATTTAGGAAGAAATGATGTTGGAAGAGTAGCACGTGCTGGAAGCGTAAAAGTAACAGAACTTATGAGAATAGAGAGATACTCTCATGTTATGCATATAGTTTCAGATGTTGAAGCAGTTTTAGATGAAAAATATGATATGTTTGACCTATTTATGGCAACATTTACAGCTGGAACAATGACTGGAGCTCCAAAAATAAGAGCTATGGAATTAATAGCAAATTTTGAAAAAATCAAAAGAAATTTTTACTCTGGAAGTATAGCTTACTTCGGTTTTGATGGTAATATGGATAGTGCAATAACTATTAGAACTTCGCTTTTAACAAAAGATAAAATAATTTTCCAATCAGGTGCTGGAATAGTTGCAGACTCTATAAATGAAGATGAGTATTTAGAGGTTCACAATAAATTAGCAGCAAATATTGCAACTTTAAAAGATTTATTATAAGTAAAAAAGGAGTAATTATGCTTTTAGGTGTAAATATCGACCACATAGCAACTCTAAGAGAGGCTAGAAAAATAAATGACCCAAATCCTTTAGATGCTGTTAGTATTTGTAAAGTAAGTGGAGCAGATCAAATAACTATTCACTTAAGAGAGGATAGAAGACATATACACGATTTAGATGCAAAAGCTATAATAGAACAATCAGCACTTCCTGTTAATTTAGAGTGTTCTATTAATAGTGATATTATAGATATTGTTTGTAATTTAAAACCATATAGAGTAACTTTAGTACCTGAAAATAGAGCAGAAGTAACAACTGAGGGTGGTCTTGATTTAGAAAATAATTTTCAAAAAATTAGCCGTACAATAGAACAATTAAAATCAAATGATATTGAAGTTTCACTTTTTATAGACCCTACTTTAAAATCAATAGAACTTTCAAATATGTTAGGAGCTTCTTGGGTAGAACTTCACACAGGAACTTATGCAAATATCTATGCAATGTTAAATACAAATTTAAGATTTACTCAACACTCAATTAAAGAGTTAGAACTTCCAAAAGAAAAACTTAAAGAAAAATTAGCACATAGTTTAGAAAACATCAAAATATCTTCGAGCTATGCTGTAAATTTAGGCTTAAAAATAGCAGCTGGTCATGGATTAAATTATCAAAATGTAAGAAATATTTGTGAAATAAAAGATATTATTGAGTTAAATATAGGTCAAAGTATTATTGCAAGATCTGTTTTTACAGGACTATCATCTGCAATAGTTGAGATGAAAAATCTTATTTCAAAATGAAAAATCTTCCTAAAATTGCTATTAGTATTGGAGATTTGAATGGAATTGGTGTAGAAATTGCATTAAAATCCCACGATACTATAAAAGAGATTTGCCAACCTATATATTGTATAAATCACCAAATGCTTGAGCAAGCTTCTATGCTTTTAGAAGTTTCTATTCCTAATGATTTTATGCTACATGAGACTTTTGGTGACTTTGAAATATTACCTTCAAAAACTACAAAAGAATCTGGTATTTTTTCATATCTATCTTTTATGGATGCAATAAATCTTGCAAATATAAAAAGTGTAGATGCAATTTGTACTTTACCAATAAACAAAGAATCATGGGGAAAAGCTAAGTTAAAGTACAAAGGTCATACAGAAGTTTTAAGAGATTTTTATAATAAAGATGCAATTATGATGTTAGGCTGTCAAAAGATGTATGTAGCTTTGTTTACAGAACATATCGCTTTAAAAGATGTTGCAAAAAGTATAAAAACAAAAAAACTTATTAATTTTCTCAAAAATTTCCACTCTTGTACAAATGCTTCAAAAGTTGCAGTTTTGGCTCTAAATCCCCATGCAGGAGATGGTGGAGTTCTTGGGAAAGAAGAGAAAAAAATACAAAAAGCTATAAATAAAGCAAATAAACTTTTAGATAATGATATTTTCTCAAATCCACTTGTTCCAGATACTGCTTTTTCACCAAATAATAGAAAAAACTATAAATATTTTATAGCCATGTATCATGATCAAGGTTTAGCTCCTTTAAAAGCTTTATATTTTGATGAAAGCATTAATGTTAGTTTGAATCTTCCAATTATAAGAACTAGTGTAGATCATGGAACAGCTTTTGATATAGCATATAAAAATAAAAATCCAAATACAAAAAGCTATATAAATGCCATAAAAGAGGCTATAGTTTTGAGTAAAAAATGAAATTACTTGAAGAAAACTATGAAATAAATTTTTCCAAAGTAAATTTTTTGGAGAGAAAAACAAAGATAGAACATAAAAAAACTATCATATGTGGAGCTTCAAAAGTTGGAAAATCTTATCTACTATATGATTTTTTAAGTAACTTTAAAAGTGAAGAGTATTTATATATTGACTTTTTTGATTTAAGAAATAGTAACATAGATAAAGAGTTAAGCTTATTAGATGATTTTATATCTTTAAAAGATATAAAAGTTTTAGTCTTAGAAAATTTTAATAATCAATGTAAAATTCCAAATTGTGAAAATATTATTTTAACTTCCCAAAAAAGTATTGAATACAAAAATTTCAAAAAAATAGAACTTTTTGCTCTGGATTTTGAAGAGTATCTTTTGTTTGATAACAAACATCAAAATATTACTCAAAGTTTTAATAATTTTCTAAAATATGGGAATTTACCACTTTCTATAAACACAGAAGAACATAAAAAAATATCAAAACTCCAAGATATTATAAAAATGAACTCAAAAGATGATACAAGTTATGAGATTTTAAAAATATTAATAGAGAATATTGATGAAAAAAAATCAATTTTTCAACTATTTAATCAACTAAAATCAAAAATTAAAATATCAAAAGATAGATTTTATGAAGAGTGCAAAGAACTAGAAGATAAAAACTCTATTTTTTTTGTAGGAAAATATAATCAAGAGAAGAGTTTAAAAAAAATATACTCTTATAATTATGCTTTTTTAGGTGCTATTAGTTTTTCAAAAAAATTTAAACAAGAGTTTACAAATATGATTTTTCTGGAACTTTTAAAAGAAAAAAAAACTATTTATTATCTTGATAACATTGATTTTTATATAAAAGAGGATAATTTAGCAATTGTTTGTATTCCTTTTTTTAATATTGATTTAAATTCAAATTTACTAAAAAAAATTATAAAAAATTCTTTAGAACTAAATATAGATAGAATAGAGATTATTACTATTTCAAATAATCAAAAAATTGATAATAAAAAAATAAATATTGAAGTAATTGTATTTTATGAGTGGGCTTTAATTTAAGTATATTAATCTTTTGTGATATAATGCTTTTATCTTTTACAAAAGTAGTTAATATGGAAAAAAAGTTAGTTAACTTTATAAAATACGCTCCTATGATTTTTATTCCTTTGGTTGTTTTTTTAGTTTTTTATCTAATAATAACTGGTTATAAATCTACACTTAATAGTAATTTTGAAATCTATAAAAATGATTTAATAGATAAACAAAAAAGTTTAGTAAAAACAAATATCCAAATTGCTACTCAAATATTTGAAAATCAAGTATTTTTGACTGAAAATAAAGAGAAAGCTTATAAATCCTTCTTAAACCTGATAAAAAATATAAATAATACAGCTAGTGATTACTATTTTATCTTTAATACAAAAGGTGATGTGATTGTTCACTCATTTTTAAGCCATTTAGAGGGTCAGAATCTATATATTGTAGATAATGAAAACTACAATAATGTAGTAAAAATAATAACACAAAACTCTTCTCAAGAAAGATTTGTAACATACAAATGGTTAAATCCAAGTACAAATTTAATAGAAGATAAAATATCTTTTGTAAGACAACTGCCAAATAGTGATTTAGTTATTGGAAGTGGTTTCTATTTAGAAGATATTAATAAAATCGTAGAAAACCAAAGAGATATAGAACTAAAAGAACATGATAAAAATATAAATGTTACTCTATCTTTAGCTATTTTTTTTACTATTTTATCCTTTATTATATCTTATATAATTTCAAAAATGCTTTTAAATGCTTTTAATATTTTAAATAAATCATTAAAAGAGAAATCTATTGAACTTCAAAAATTAAATAGTGAACTTGAAATTAAAGTTGAGAATCGTACAAATAAACTAAAAACTGCATACAAAAAAATGAAAGATTTAGCATCTATTGATGATTTAACAAAAATATACAATAGGTACTATTTTTTTAATATTTTTAATCAGCAATTAGAAAAATTAAAATCAGATAAAACAATTTTTAGTTTAATAATGTTTGACTTAGACCATTTTAAAAATGTAAATGATACTTATGGGCATGATGTTGGTGATTATGTACTCAATGAGACTTGTAGAGTTGTTGAAAAAGATTTAAGAGAAAATGATACTTTTGCTAGAATTGGTGGGGAAGAGTTTTTAATACTACTACCAAATACAAATATAGAAGATGCCTTTTACATAGCTCAAAGAATAAGACAAAATATTGAACAACATAAGTTCAAAGATATTCCAAAATTAACAATAAGTTTGGGTGTAGCAGAGGCAAATGAACCAATTTTAAGTACAGAACTTCTAAAAAAAGTGGATCTTGCTTTATATAAAGCAAAAAAAGAGGGAAGAAATAGAGTTATAGCTTTTAAAAATTAAGATTGATTTGGTTAAAATTACCACTTAAAGCAACTCTTTGGTCAAGGGTTGCTTTTTTTATTATATTGATACAAAATTCCATCATCAAATGCTAACCAAAAAGAGGCTGGTAAAGATGCTTTTTTTAATAAATTATTTGTCCAAGTGTTACAAGTATGAAAAATACTATAACTTCCTATTGCCTCATAAAAAGCATCATTTTGCCCATATTGAGATGTTGTTTTTATATTTATTGGTTTTTCATCTTTATATTGTAAAGAGTTTTTTATTGTATCAATTATTGAACTATACTGTTTTTTAGAGATTTTTATTTTGTATGTTAAATCATCTTCAGTAATCTCATCATAATATGTAATATGTAAAGCAGCATTTCCAAGACCAAATCCTGCGATTAAAGCAGTGCTTAATTTTAACTCTGCCCAAGTTGGCGTATCTAAATAAAAACCTTTATCACCCCAACCAATACTAATATACAAAAAATCATCTCTTTTGCTTAAAGTATCTTCATAATTGAAAAAATCAAACCAATTTATAATATCACTTTTTATAGGTAAAACTACATCTGTATGAACTCCATTTGATTTTATAAATATTTCATAATCTAGATTTTCATTTTTTGAATAATTTGTTGTAATTTTTGAAAGAATAGTTTCACTTAATAAATATACAACTACAAATAAAAATATTGATAAGATAATAAAAAATAGAGTTTTCAAAATTTTTCTAAACATTAACAACATTTCCTTATATCTATTTTTGATTATTTTATTATTAATTTATAAAAATATAGTTAAAATCTGGCATTTTTATTTAAAGTAGGAAAAATTGTATTGAATTTTAAAATTAAAAATCTAAGTACTGAATTAATATCTATTTTTGTCTCTCTAAGTTTAACTCTATTAATGTTTTTTAGTTTTTATATTTTTAAAAAAGAAGAGATAGAATCAAATACAAACTTAGAAAAATTTGATGCATTAAATAAAATAACTGAGATTTCAAATAGTATAGAAACAGAGATAAATAGTACTATGCTATATACAGATTTTTTTTCCATAATTATTTCACAAAATCCAAATATAGATGAAAATATTTTAGAAACATACTCATCTTTAACTCTTAAAAATAATAAAAGCATCAAAGGTATTCAATTTGCACCAAATGCCATTGTAAAAATAGTATATCCAAAAGAGGGAAATGAAGCTGCAATTAACCATGATTTATTAAAAGACCCTAAGAGAAAAATTCATACACAAAAAGTAATAGATAGCAATTTTTCTGTTTTACAAGGACCTGTGATAGCAAAACAAGGTGGTTATTTGCTTTTTAGTAGAAAAGCTATTTTTTATAGAGAAAATAATATCGATAAATTTTGGGGATTAGCAGTTGTTGCTATGGATTTTGATAAAATCATTGAAAAATACAAAAAAAGCTTACTTGATGAAAAGTATCTTATGTCAATCAAAATAAATAGTGATGAAAAAGAGGATTTACTTTTTTACTATTCTGAAATTTTTAAAAAAGATTCAATTCAAAAAAATATAAAACTTCCTGAAGCTACTTGGGATTTGGCAATCTATCCAAAAGATGGTTGGAAAAATGAAAATAGTGTTTTTAAGGATATAAATGGCTTTTTATTTATAATTATTATCATAGTATTTATTCTTCTCTATCTTTTGATAAAAAATATTTTTCTTAAGCTAAATCTTGCCAAAAGAGATTTATTAACAGATACATTAAACAAAAATACTCTAAGAAAAATTATAAATAAAAGAATAAATCAAAAAAAAGATAATTTTGTATTTTTTATTCTTGATATAAATGGCTTTAAACAAATTAATGATAATTTGGGTCACTTTATTGGAGATTGTGTTTTAGTAGAGATTGCAAATAGATTAGAATATTTACTAAGAAGTAGAGATCTCTTATCACGATTTGGTGGTGATGAATATATTATATGTTTAAACGGCTTAGAAAATAGAGCACATATTGAAAATATTATAAAAAAGATAGAAAAAGAGATTAGTAAACCTATAGTTTTTGAAGATTATTCTTTAGAAATAAATATCTCAATTGGATACTCTAAGTTTCCATCTGATGCACAAGATTATAATGAACTTTATAAAATTGCAGATAAAAAAATGTATGAGTTCAAAAAAAGCAATAGATATAAAAAAAGCAAATATGAAAATTTAAATAAAAAAAGCAAGGAGTTCAAATGAAAAAACTTTTTATAGTAAGACACACAACAAAACAAAGAGAAGCACAAAATGAATACGATTATGATACTGAACTAACTAAAGAAGGTATAGAAAAAGCAACTCAAATGGCTCAAAAATTGGCTTTGGAAAATCATCAAATTGATTTAATAGTAGCGAGTCCAGCAGTAAGAACAAGACACACAGCGGAAATTTTTGCAAGTGAGTTAGGATATAACAAAACTATTATGCTAAATGAAGTTTTATATATGGCATTTGTAAATGAGCTAATAGAAACTATCACATATACTTATGATACAGTTGATACTATGTTAATTGTTGGTCATAATCCATCTTTAACTGCCTTAGCTGTAACACTTTTAGGGTTTAAAGAGAAATTTGAAGAGGGTGCAGTTATGCAAATAGAGTTTGATTGTAATAGCTGGATTGATATAGATAAAAACAACGCAAAACTAATAAGCTATACTATTCCTAAATAGTTTAGCTTAACTATTAATTTACTTTATATTTTTATTCATCAAAGCAACAGTTGCAAGATTTGTAAGCTCATTTAATGTTTTCGAATCCAATTTTCTATCACCTATAACAAAACTAAAAATCTCAATAAAATTATCTCTTCCCCAAACTCTAAGCTCAGAAACATTCAAAAACTTTTCAGTACTTAAAGTTTGACCTTTCTTATTTTTAATTATAACTTTTGCACTATCACTATTTTCAAAGTTTCCTTTTATTCCATCATTATTTTTAATTTGATAGCTTACAGTTGCATCTAAAATCTTACCACTTACCAAACTTCCATCATCTATAACTTTTTTTGGAAAACCACTATCTTTTAAAAAATCATCCCATTTATCTGCATAAACATTTGCAGATAAAAAGAGTAAAACAAAAATCAAAACTCTTTTCATACTATTTTCCTAAACAAAATTCACCAAACATAACATCTAACATTTCATCATTTTCATATGGCCTTGTAATATTTGATATTTCATGTAAAGCTTCTGTTATATGGTGTGCAAAAAACTCTAATTCTCCACTATACAATGGACTTTTTGCCATTTTTATATTTTGTAATGTATTTTCAACACTATTTATTTGTCTTTTTGAAACAAGAGTTAGCTCATCTGTTCCACTATTTTCATCTAATATTTTTTCTATACTTTTAATAAGTAAATTAATATTCTCTTTTGTTGAAAGCTCTATAAATTCACCCAATAACTCTTTTTCAAAAGATGTTGGTAAATCTGTTTTATTTAGAATTTTGATAATATTTTTATTTTCTTGAGAAGATAGAAGCTCTAAAATCTTATCATCTTCGCTATCTTTAGTTCTACTATTATCAAACAAAGCCACAATAATATCTGCTTCATTTATAGCAGTTATTGATTTTTCAATTCCTATTTGCTCAATTACATCACTTGTATTTTCTCTAATTCCAGCAGTATCAACTATTTTTATAATGTGCGTTCCAATTTTTACACTCTCTTCAATTGTATCTCTTGTAGTTCCTGCGATATCAGAAATAATTGCTCTATCATAGTTAAGTAATTTATTTAAAAGACTAGATTTTCCTACATTTGGCTTTCCAATAATTGCAACTTTAAACCCATCAATCATACCTTCTCTTCTTTTACTAGCTTCTAGAGTATTTTCTAGTTTTTGTTCAATTTTTGATATCTTTTCTTCTATTTTTGAAAAGATATCACTAGGTAGATCTTCTTCAGCATAATCAATCGTAACCTCTGTATATGCAAGCATAAATAGTAAATCTTCTCTAATATCTTCTACAAAATCTTTAAGTTCACCCTTTAGTTGTCTAGCCAATAGTTTTACAGCATCACTACTTCTTGCTTCAATTATTTTTGATATTGCTTCTGCTTTGCTCAAATCTATTTTATTATTCAAAAAAGCTCTTTTTGAAAACTCTCCAGCAGTTGCCATTCTAGCGCCATACTCTAAAACTGTATCCAATACCAGTGAAGCAATAGCAACTCCACCATGAATTTGAAACTCAACTATATCTTCTCCTGTAAAAGAGTTTGGAGATTTAAAATATAAGACAATTGCTTCATCAATAATATTTTGTTCTTTATCATACAAATAAGATAGAGTTGCAACTCTTGGATTTATAGTAGTTTTTTGTGAGATTTTAAGAGCAATTTCAAGAGCTTTTGCTCCTGAAACTCTAACTATTGAAATAGAACCTATTCCAGATGCTGTAGCAATTGCTACAATAGTATCATCGTTATACAATATTAATCTTCTTTTTGTTTGTACTCATTTACAAGTACATATTTTTCACCTTTTACATTTGTTTTAACAGCAACATATTTCAAAGGAAACTCTTCTCTTAATCTTTTAAGAGCAATATGCACTAAAATACCATCAAGAGGCTTTGTTTTAAAACTCCCCTTCTCTTTGATTATCTCAATTACAGGCTCTAAGTATAGACAAATAGCAGCTTCTTGATTTTTTAAAAATTCAGCAACCTCAAGGCGAAGCATCAATCCAAATTTATCATTTATCCAGTTAAATAAGATATACGATAAAGCCTTGTATCTATAGCCCTCTTTTCCAATAAGTAGCGCCGAATCTTCTCCTAAAAATTCAATAAAAATTGTCTCATCATCATAAAAACTAACTTTTATATCTTCTAATCTAAAACAAGAGTTATCAAACAAAAGATTTAAACCACTTTTTATCTCAGATATTATTTCATCTTTTGATTTTTTGATTATAATTTTTGAAATATCATTTGATTTTTCTTCATGATAAAACTTATCAAAAATCTTCTCTTTTGATTCAACTTTTGGAACATTACAAGAAACTTCTTTTGTTTCTAAAGTTGTCTTGCAATCTTTTTCAATACTATCTTTATTAGAATTTTCCAATCTTGAACTAACATCTTCTATATTGACACTCTTATTTTTATAAGATTTCAAAGAACTGTTATTATCTACTTTATCTGTTTTACAAACAGCACATATTATAGCTCGTTTTTTTCCAAAACCCAAAAACCCATTACTTGGTTGCTGGAATACTTCAATTGAAAGTTCTGTAATAGAACATCCAAATTCTAAAGTTGCCATTTCATAGGCTTTTTCTAAACTATCTGCTTCAAACTTTTTCATAACTTCCTACTTAATTAGTATTTGCGACTCTTTTTTTCTCAAATATTCTATTAATAGTATATTGTTGAGCAATAGTAAATAAGTTATTTACAAACCAATATAGAGTAAGTCCTGCTGGGAACCACAAGAAGAAGAATGTAAACACTATTGGTAATAGTTGGAAAATCTTCTTTTGCATCTCATCTTGCATAGTATTTGGTGTGATTTTTTGTTGGATATACATTGTTGCACCCATTAAAATTGGTAATACAAAATATGGATCCATCTCAGCTAAATCATGTATCCATAAAATCCACTCAGCACCTTTTAATTCAATTGCATTTATTAAAACTCTATAAATAGCAAAGAAAACTGGAATTTGTAATAAAAGAGGAAGACATCCACCCATTGGATTTGCACCATGTTTTTTATACAACTCCATCATTGCCATTGATTGTTTTTGTTTATCACCTTTATATTTGTTTTGAATATCTTTCATTTTTGGTGCTAAATCTTTTAATTTTTGCATACTCATCATACCTTTATATGATAAAGGATAAAGTACAAGTTTAATTAAAATAGTTAAAACAACAATAGTCCAACCCCAGTTTCCAATATATCCTTGTAAAAATTGAAGAAGCACAAACATTG
Organism: Arcobacter thermotolerans; assembly: GCF_983172305.1. NCBI lineage: Bacteria > Pseudomonadati > Campylobacterota > Epsilonproteobacteria > Campylobacterales > Arcobacteraceae > Arcobacter > Arcobacter thermotolerans. The sequence goes on along the minus strand of NZ_CFAFZJ010000006.1, from coordinate 115,640 downwards.
GTTTTGCAATAAATGTAAACCAACCATAATCTATTACATCGATTAATTGAGGATTTAAAGCCTCTAAATCTTTATAATTTTTTGGTCCCATAAATCCACTAAAATTTGTACTAGTTCCTGCTTGGATAAATGCTTGAGGGTCATTATTTGCATCAGGCATAAGAGTAACTGCTAATGATTTTTCAAAGTTATAAATAACAGTTGCATAATATCTATCAAAATTTGATATGAATTTAACACCTAATAAATCTTTATTACTTTTTAAATCACCATCTTCTATTGTGTCCAAAGTATCATCATTTAATTTTGCAATAAAACCATGAACAGCGTACATATCTGCAATTACATTTGGTCTAAATCCATTTGTAATAAAAAACTGCTCATTGTTTGTAGAGCTAACAGATAAATCATAGTGTCCATCTGGATAGAATGTAAACTTTTTTGTTAAAGTTGTACCGCTTAAAGTTTGAGTTAAAGTTAATTCTTGATTATTTGTTGTAGCATCAATATTTGAAGAACTAGCTACTACATCAACTTTAAAAGCTTCATCATTTAAAACTCTATTTGAAAATCTAACTTCTAATGGTCTCAACTGATTTGCAGCAAAAAGTTTAATTCGATTATTTTTATCATCTTTATACTTCTCTTCAAGCAAAGTAACTTGATATATTCGACCTAGATTATCTATTTCTATTATATTTTTCTCAGTTTTGATTGTAGCAACAATATTTTTACTCTCATTTACTACTGGTGCTAAAGAGCTTGTATTAGAATTTATCTGCTCTTTTATCTCTGGAGCAGCATTTGCTTTTTGCTCTTGCTCAATTTTTTGTTGTTCCATTTTCTCAATCTGTTTTGGCTTTAATACCAAAAATTCATAAGCTATAAAAAATACAAAAACCAATACTGTCATTATTATGAGTCGTTTTTGTAAACCATTGTTTTGATTATTACTATTCATCCTACTTCTTCCACTCCCTGTTTTTAACTACTAAAAATTTTCCATTTTTTAAAGGCACATACCAATATACTATTTTGATTTTATTATATTTGATATTTTGATTTTTTTTTAACCTATTTATTACTGGATAGTCAAAACCACCATCAAAAAGTTGGTTACACTTTAAAATGCGTACTATTGTATAAAAAATAGCCTTAAAAAAACCATTATTATCAAGTTGCCAAAGTGCATATTGTGAACATGTTGGATAGTATCTACACGAACCATATGATAAAACTGTTAAATATTTTTGATAAAACCTTATAAAAAGTTTCGAGATGGCTTTCATTTAAAAACTTCTAGCCTTTTAAAAGCAAAGTTAAAATCTCTTTTTAAATCTTGAAAATTCTTATCATGTATAAGATTTTTAGCTACAAAAATATAACTTCCTTCTTTTAATCTATCTTCATAGTCCAAAATACAAGCTCTTAATCTTCTTTTTGCCTTTGCTCTTAAAACTGCATTTCCAATCTTTTTTGAAGCAACAAAAGCCAATTTTAAATCATTTTTTGGCATAAAAAAAGCGACAAAAGTCGGCGTATGCCAACTTTTACCGCTTTTATAAAGTTTGTTGAACTCTTTTTGGCTATTAAGCCTAAAGTCCTTACTTAAACAGCTAATCTTTTTCTACCTTTAGCTCTTCTTGCATTAATTACTCTTCTACCATTTTTTGTAGCCATTCTTACTCTAAACCCGTGAGTTCTTTTCTTAGGAGTGTTATGTGGTTGATATGTTCTTTTCATCTTACTCTTACCCTTTTATATTTTTCAAAATTAAGTTGTGGATTATAGGTAAATTTTACTTAAACTATTCTTTTCTTTAAGATACGTTTACAACTATCTCATCATTTTTAATATCAAATTCAACACTACTTCCATCACCTATACTATCTTCTAGTATCAACTCAGCAAGCTTATCTTCAACTATCTCATAAATAGCTCTTTTAAGCGGTCTAGCTCCATATACAGGATCAAAACCAACTTTTGCAATATAATCTTTTGCTTCATTTGTTAAAGATATTTTTATACCTTTTTCTTCAACTTTTTTCTTAATATTATTAAATAGTATATCAACAATATTTGAAATTGCATCAATTCCTAATTGTTCAAAGATAACAATATCATCAAGTCGATTTAAAAATTCAGGTCTAAAATGAGATTTTAGCTCATCTAAAACAGCTTTTCTTCTTTGCTCTTTATCATTTATTTCAATAATTCTAGCACTTCCAATATTTGAAGTTAAAATAATAATTGTATTTTTAAAATCGACTGTAACACCTTTATTATCAGTTAATCTTCCATCATCTAAAACTTGTAAAAGTATATTAAATACATCTGGATGTGCTTTTTCAACCTCATCAAAAAGTATTACACTATAAGGTTTTCTTCGCACAGCTTCTGTTAATTGACCACCCTCTTCATATCCAACATAACCAGGTGCAGCTCCAACTAATCTGGAAACAGCGTGTTTCTCCATATATTCACTCATATCAAATCTAATTAGTGATTTTGGATCATCAAATAAAAATTTAGCTAAAGTTTTTGCACTCTCAGTTTTTCCAACTCCTGTTGGTCCTAAGAATAAGAAGCTTCCTATTGGTCTTGAAGTTTCACTTAATCCTGCTTTATTTCTTTTAATTGCTCTACTAATTGCTTTTATTGCTTCATCTTGACCTATTACATCTTTTTTTAAAACCTCTTCAACTTTTAGAACCTTTTGTTTTTCACTATCCATCATCTTATTTACAGGAATTCCAGTCCACTTTGAAACTATGGAAGCAATACTCTCTTCATCTACACTATTTCGTAAAAGTGTTCCCTCTTTTTGCATTCTATCCCATTTTTCACTATTTTCTTTTATTTTTGCTTCAAGTGCAGGTATTTCACCATACTCTATTTTTGCAGCTTCTTCAAATTTTGACTCACGTTTAGCTATATTTGCTTTCGTTTTTAGTTCATCAATTTTTATTTTTAGCTCACTTGTAGCATTAAAAGTTTGCTTCTCATTTTCAAATCTAGCTTCTAAGTTTTGTTTTTCCTCTTTTTTGTTTGCCAACTCCTTTTCTATCTCTTTAATTCTATCTTCGTTTTTTTGGCTTTTTTCCATCTTTAAAGCCTCTTTTTCTACATTTAGAGTTTGAATCTCTCTTTTAATAGTTGAAAGAGCTATTGGTTCTGACTCAATTTGCATTTTAAGCTCTGCTGCTGCTTCATCTATTAAATCTATTGCTTTATCAGGTAAGAACCTATCAGTTATATATCTATTTGAAAGTTTTGCAGCAGCAACCAATGCACTATCATTTATAGTAACATTATGATGAGTTTCAAGCTTCTCTTTTATACCTCTTAAAATATGTAAAGCTTCATTTACTGTTGGTTCATCTACTTTTATAGGCTGAAATCTTCTTTGCATTGCAGCATCTTTTTCAAAATATTTTCTATACTCTTTTAGTGTTGTTGCACCAATTGTATGAAGTTCACCTCTTGCAAGACTAGGTTTTAAAATATTTGCAGCATCCATACTTCCTTCAGATGCGCCTGCACCAATTATTGTATGAATTTCATCTATAAATAAGATTATATTTCCAGCTTGTTTAACTTCATCAATTACAGATTTTAATCTATCTTCAAACTCTCCTCTATATTTTGCACCTGCTATTAAAGCACTCATATCAAGAGTTACAACTCTTTTATTAAGCAAACTTGTAGGTACATCTTTATTTACAATTCTTTGAGCTAAACCTTCTGCAATTGCTGTTTTTCCAGTTCCTGGTTCTCCTATTAAAATAGGATTGTTTTTTGTTTTTCTAATTAAGATTTGCATCATTCTGTTTATCTGCTCATCTCTTCCAATAACAGGATCAAGCTCTCCATCAATAGCTTTTTTATTTAAATCTATCCCATATTTATTTAAAGCTTCAAGATTATCATCTCCACTTTGGCTATCTATTTGTTTTCCTGCTCTTATAGTTTCTAGCTCTTTTTTTGCTTCTTTTAAATCTATATATTTACCTAAAATATCTTTTATTACTTTATTATCAAAATTTGAAATAAGCCAAGTATCAATAGCTATAAATTTATCTCCATTGCTTGCCATTTGCCCTTGAGCTTTTTGAAAACTTTCATAAAGTTCACGTGAAAGTTTTATACTCTCTTTTGTAACACTACTTACACTTGGAAGTTTACTTGCATTTGATTTTGCTTCAAGCTCAATTGCAGCTTTATTTACATTCATTTTATTTAATAATTGATTTAAAACTGAATTAGTATTTGTAAGTAATGCCCAAATCAAGTGAACTATCTGCACCTCTTGATTTTTATTATGTAAAGCTAAAGCTACACTACTATCTATTGTCTCTCTTAGTTGATTTGTCATTTTTTCAAAAATATTGTCATTCATATTAGCACTCCTAGTATTTAATTGCTAATGTTATTATATAACTTTAGTCAAGTCTTGTCAAGTTTTATATAAAATATATTTTTTATTATAATACTTTTCTAAGAAAAATAAAAGGTTTTTTGTGAAAAATTTATGTGGAATAGATGAAGCAGGACGTGGTCCACTTGCTGGTCCTTTGGTTGTTGCTGGAGTTATTTTGGAAAAAGAGATTTTAGGATTAAATGATTCAAAAGTATTGAGTGAAAAAAAAAGAGAGAAACTTTTTGATGAAATAAAAGAGAAATCAAAATATCATATAGTTTTCAAAAGTGCAAAAGAGATAGATGATTTTGGTATTAGTTTTTGTCTTAAATCTTCAATTTTAGAAATAATGGAAAAATTACAAGAATTTAGCGATAATTTTTTGATGGATGGAAATACAAATTTTGGTATAGAAAATCTTCAAAAAGAGATAAAAGCAGATGCAAAATATGCTAGTGTTAGTGCTGCTTCAATTTTAGCAAAAGTTAGCCGAGATAGATTTATGGATGAGATTTCACCACTTTATGCGAACTATAACTTTCATAAACATAAAGGATATGGAACAAAAGCTCATATTGAAGCTATAAGAGAGTTTGGAAGAAGTGATATTCATAGATTTAGTTTTAAATTAAAAACTTTAGGAGAAACAGAGTCTTTATTACAAAAAACTCTGTTTTGATTCTATTTTACTCATATCTTAAAGCATCTATTGGATTTAATCTTGCTGCTTTTCTTGCAGGAAAATATCCAAAAACAACTCCAATCAAAGTTGAGAATATAAACGATATTAAAATTATTTGAGTATTTATAATATATGGTAATTCAAATATCTGTACAACTCCATAACCAACACCAAGCCCAAGTAAAATTCCAATAATTCCGCCCCAAGTTGAAAGAACTATTGCTTCAATTAGAAATTGCAGTAAAACTTCACTTTGCATAGCACCAATAGCAAGTCTTATTCCAATCTCTCTAGTTCTTTCAGTTACAGAAACAAGCATAATATTCATAATCCCAATTCCACCAACAAGTAAAGAGATAGCAGCAATTGAACCTAGCAAATATGTTAGCATTTTTGTTGTACTTGTCATAGTATTTAATATATCTTTCATATCTCGTATATGAAAATTATCCGCTTCTCCTAATTTTATAGCTCTTCTATCTTGCATTAATGAAATTATTTGTGCTTTTGCATCTTCAATATATTTTTCTTCCATAACTGATACGATTATTGTAGATACATCTAAATTTCCTTGAATCTTTCTTTGATACATTTTAAGAGGTGTTATTACAACCTCATCTTGGTCTCTTCCAAAACTACTAGCTCCTTTTGAAGCTAAAACCCCAATTACACTACAAGGGAAGTTTTTTATTCTAATAGTTGCACCTATTGGATTTTCATCTCCAAAAAGATTTTTAACAACTGTTGTCCCCAAAATACAAACACTTTTTCCACTTGAAAGTTCACCTTCTTCAAAAATTCTTCCTTGTTCAACTTCCCAATCTTTTATAATAAAATAATCATTTGTAGTTCCAACAATTAAAGATGAATTACTTTTATTTCCAAAAACAACATTTGCCATACTAGAGTTTTCTGCTGTTACTCCTTTTAAATTTGCAACTTCATTTTTTATAGCTGTTATATCTTCAATTTTAAAAGGTTTTGCACTATTATCATCTCTTGGAGCTCCTCTTTTTTCTTGTCCAACTCGAACATTTAGCATATTGCTTCCAAGTTTTTCTATATTTGCTGTTACATTTGCTGTTGTTCCATCTCCAATCATAACCATAGCAATAACAGAAGCAACACCAATTACAATTCCCAAAATAGTAAGAATTGATCTTAATATATTTCTTCTTATCTCTTTTATTGCTATTAATAAAGCATTTAACAACATTATTTAAATCCTTTTTTTAAAGAATCTTCTATATTTCCATCTCTAAAATATATAACTCTTGAAGCATAAGCAGCCATCTCTTCTTCATGTGTCACCATAATAATAGTAATATTTAACTCTTCATTTAATTTTTTTAGTAACTCCATAACCTCAATACTTTTAATACTATCAAGATTTCCAGTAGGTTCATCTGCCAAAAGTAAAAGTGGATCTGTAACAATAGCACGTGCTATTGCAACACGTTGTTGCTGACCTCCACTAAGCTCTGCTGGAGTATGTTTAATAACACTTTCAAGCCCAACTTTTTTTAGAGCCTCAACTGCTAGTTCATATCTTTTCTCTTTTGGAACTTTTCTATAAATTAAAGGCAACTCAACATTTTCTAAAGCAGTTGTTCTTCCTAGTAGATTAAATCCTTGAAAAACAAAACCTATATAGTTTCTTCTTAAAATTGCCATTTGATTTAGATTTAAATTCTCTACATTCACACCATCAAACAAATACTCTCCACTACTTGGCTTATCCAAACATCCAATAATATTCATAGAGGTAGATTTTCCACTTCCACTAGCTCCCATAATAGCTACAAATTCACCTTTATGAATCTTTAAATCCACTCCATTTAAGGCAAAAGTCTCATTCGCACCTTTACCATAAATTTTTTTTATATTTTTAAATTCAATTAAAACTTCACTATTTTTCATAAATTTCTAATTTCCAGATTTTTGTGAAATAATTACTTCATCACCAATATTTAAAGTTTCAGAAAAAATAGATGACTGTTTTGAATCACTATCTATAACTTTAACTTTTAACTCTTTTGGTTTTCCAGATTCAAGAATATAAATAGTTGCAAAGCCATCTTTTGCTTTATTATCTTTTGTAACACTTCCTTGAGGTCTAAAATTTGGTGGTGTTCCAAAACTAGCTGGTTTTGTACCTGCTTTTTCAGTACTATTTTTTGGAGTAAATCTTAATGCACTATTTGGAATTAAAACCTGATTTTTTATATTTTTTGTAATAATTTTTGCATTTGCTGTCATTCCTGGTTTTAAAAGAAGTTCACTATTATCAACACTTACAACAGTTTCATAAGTTACTACTCCATTTGTAGTAATTGGGTTTAACCTTACTTGCTTTATTTTCCCTTTGAACTCTTTATTTGGATACGCATCAACTGTAAAAGTTACATCTAAGTTATCTTTAATATCAGCAACATCTGCTTCATCAATACTTACAACCAAATCCATATTTGTCAAATCTTTTGCAAGAGTAAAAAGCTTTGGAGCTTGCATTGTAGCTGCGAGTGTCTGCCCTATTTCTACCTCTTTATTTAAAACTATCCCATCAATAGAAGATTTAACACTAGCTTTTTCTAAATTTTGTAAATCATTTTTTAAATTTGATGAAGCTTGAGCTACTTTTGATTTTGATGCTTCTAAAACTGCAATCGCTGATTCATAAGCAAATTTTGTATCATCAAACTCATTTTGTGATGGATACTTTCCACCAGAATTATCAAACATCTTTTTTGTTCTATCATATAACAATTTTTTATTTTTAAGAGCTACTTCACTCTCTTTTTGATTTGCTTTTGCAATAGCTAAAGCTGCTCTTGAACTTTCAACTTGAGCTTCTAGTTTTGTTGTATCAATTTTTGCTAAAACTTGACCAACCTTAACCTCATCATTAAAATCTACAAAAATCTCTTTTATAGTTCCTGATACCTCAATTCCTATTTCAACACTATTTGTAGGTTTTATATTTCCACTAGCACTAACAACAACCATCAAATCACCAGTTTTTACTTTTGAAGTTATATAATCTACTTTTTGGCTATCACTTTTTGGAAAAAACATATAAATTAAAATAGCAATAACAAAAACAATAATTAACAAACCTATATATTTGTAAGAACTTTTCTTATCTTTATAATTATTTAACTCTTCTTTTAAATTACTCATAATTTTTTAACCTTTAATTTTTTATCTTAAAATATAATTTTGCATATTGTTGCAAAATATTTATCTTATTTATCAAAATATCAAACTCATTTATAGTTTTTGTATTTTCTAAAATCTCTAAATCATACTTTGATGTCATTCCAGCTTCACTTGAAATTTGATTTGCACCTATTAACTCTTCATAAAGTTTTATATTTTTATTTATTGTCTCATTTTGTTTTAAATATGTATCAATTTTTGTAAAAATCTGTTCATACTCAAATGCTGTTTCATTTTTCAAATCATTTACCAGGGCTTTTTGTTTTAAAACCTCTATTTTCGACTCTTGAATTTTTGAAGATTTTGTATAATCATATAAAGGCATAGATAAAATTAAACTTCCGCTAGAAGTTGCATCATCTTTATTTGTATCATTGATCATACTATTAAACTTCTCATCTTGATTTGAGTAACTAGCTTTTGCACTTAAACTTAATTTTGGAAGATATTGACTCTTTTTTATTTTATATTCACTATTTAACATCTCAACTTTTGCATCTGCTTCTAAAATTGAGTAGTTTTTATCCAAAAAAATATCTTTGTTAGTTTCTTGAAAATCTAAAATTTCAATCTCATCATACTTCAAATCTGTATATTTTGCTAACTCTTGCTCTTTCTCTTTTAAGCTATTTTTTAAAGCTATCTCCTCTTTTTGTATTAAATTTTTACTCATAATTGCATTATTGAGTTCTATAATATCAGTTTTTCCAGCTTCATATTGAATTTTTTTAATTATTAACTCAATATCTTTATTTACAATTCTATAATCATTTTGATTTATCTCTAACTTCAATTTTTTAATATCTAATAAAGTATTATAAATTGTATAAATAAGTTGTGAATTTTGATTCTCCCATGACAACATCTCATATTTAAATCTATTATCAGCATAGTCAATTTTAAAACCTATTCCACCTGATTCAAAAATAGATTGAGTAAATCCAATAGATGCACTCTTTGTATTTTTATTATTTAAATTACGACTATTTTCATCAGAAAAAGAGTGATTTCTTCCAATATTTCCACTTAAATCAATAGGACTTATCCAATCATATTTTTGACTTTGTTGTCTTGTTTGTATAGACTCTTTTTCCAAAAGTCTATACTCTTTTTTATCTTTTTGAATAATTTGTAAATCTTTCTCATTCGCATTTAAATGATTTATAAATAGACTCAAAATTAATAAAACTAATAGTAGCTTTTTCAATTCTCTTTCCTTTAAAGTTTATGCAAAATTATATATAATATATTTTAATACTATTTTAACAAAAATTAATTTTATTACAAAATTAAGATAATTATTATCAATATTGTAATATAATTCTAAAAATTTTTAAAAAAGGTTTAATTTTATGGATGATATTGAAACATTAAAACATTTAGTTGATTATGGAGTAATAGCTTTATTAGTAATTATGAGTTTTATTGCTGTTTTTTTCTTTATAGAAAGAGTTTTGTTTTATAAAAAAATTGATGTAAAAAGCTACAAAACAAAAAAAGCTTTAGATGTTGCACTTACAAAACATCTTACAATAATTGGAACTATTGCTTCAAACTCTCCATATATTGGACTTTTAGGAACTGTTTTAGCGATTATGCTTACATTTATGACAATGGGAAATGCAGGAGATATTGATGCTTCAAAAATTATGGAGAGTTTAGCACTAGCTCTTAAAGCAACTGCTGCTGGATTAGTTGTTGCAATTATATCTATGGTTTTTTACAATATATTAAGTAGATTTGCAGAAGTTTTGGAAAGTGATTATGAAGCTACAGAAATATGATTCAATAAATGTTATCCCATTTATAGATGTTTTATTAGTACTTCTAGCAATTGTTCTATTAACTTCTACATTTATAACAAAAGGGATAATTCCTGTAAATTTACCAGATTCTAAAAATGCTAGTAAATTAAAAAGTGATAAAGAGGTAGTAATAGTTATAAATAATCAAGGTGAACTATTTTTAGAAGATATAAACATATCTTTGGAAAATATTGAATTTGAACTTTTAGAAAAATCTAAAGATACACCAATTCATTTAAATACTGATAAAGAGACAAAATTTGAACATTTTGTAAATGTTTTAGATATGTTGAAGAAAAATGAATTCTCGAATGTATCAATAGTAACAAAGAAGTAAAGGTTTAAAATGAAACGATATTTAAACTCTTTTTTTATAACTAGTTTTATATATTTAATTCTTGCCATAATGTTCATTAATGTTATTAGTGAAATAAGCCTTGAAACAAAAAAAGAAGAAGAGAGTATTACAAAAATATCATTAAATAGTGTTGCAATTCAAAAAGTGGAAGAAGTTACAAAAGAGATAGAAAAAGAGATTGTTACTGAACCAATTATTGAAAAAATTGTTGAAAAACCTGCACCAAAAATTATAGAAAAGCCAAAAAAAGTTGAAAAAAAGATTGTAAAACAAGAGAAACAAATTGAAAAAGTTGTTGAAAAAACTCCAGAAAAAATAGTTGAACAAGCAACTGAAAATATTGAAAAAATGCATGTAGCTGAACAAAATGAAACTTCACAAAAGCAACAATCTTCTATTCAAGAAAATTCAAACAACGAAAAAAATAAAAATCTAGAGAGTGAATATTTAGCAAAAGTAAAAAATAAGATAGAGAAGAATAAAGTCTATCCAAAAGTTGCAAAACGATTAAATCAAACTGGAAAGGTGATAGTATCTTTTGATATTTTAAAAGATGGAAAAGTTACAAATATAAAAATTATTAATAAATCAAAATTTGAAAAATTGGATGAAGCAAGCATTGAACTTCTTACAAATATAGGATTTTTTGAAGCCATTCCAAATGAATTAAATAAAACAGTTTGGAATATTCAAATTCCTATAAACTACCAAATAAATTAAGACTCTTCTACCCTATTTCTTCCATTTTCTTTAGCTTTATAAAGTAGATTATCTACGAGTAAAAGAGTATCTTCTACACTTTTACTCTTTGAAAACTCTGTTACTCCTATGCTAATTGTTATTTTTCTATTCATCTTATAAGAAAAATTATTCTCTTCAATAAGAGCTCTTAAATTTTCAGCAATTTTTTTTGCAATATCTTTTGAAGTGAATGGAAGAATAATCAAAAACTCTTCTCCTCCCCATCTTCCAATAATATCTGTTTTTCTAAGATTATTTTTTAGTAACTTTGAAATATCTTTTAAAATACAATCTCCTACTAAATGACCTAAAGTATCATTTATACTTTTAAAATAATCAATATCAATAAGTATTAAACCACAAGAGTAACTATCATTTCTATCTATATTATCTTTTTGTGAAGAGAGCTCTTTATCTATTTTAAATCTATTATAAAGTCCTGTTAACTTATCTGTTAAATACAATTTTTTAAGTTTTTTATTTAGTATTTTCAACTTTCTTTGATAAAAAATCAATCCACCAAAAATAGTGGTTGTAAATATAACTAAAAATATAATCTCTTTTAAACTAAACCAACCAACTTGTTCCGTAATAATGGTCCAGTTATTTAAAAACTCTTGTTTTTTTGTTTCATCTAAATCATCTACAAGTCTTGAAAATATATCATTTAAAATAGGTTCATCATTTCTAGTCCCTATTGAGAGCTCATCTAAAATATCAAATCTAAAGCCAATTTTTAAACTATTTGAAAACTCTTTTTGTATTGTTGAAGATAAAACAAGCGCATTATCAATATATCCATAAACTTCTCCTTGTTCTACTAAATAAAGCCCTTCATTCATAGATGCAACTTCAACTATTTTTAAATATGGAAGATAATCTTTAATATATTCAGCAATAAAATGTCCTTTTAAAATAGCTATTTTTTCATTTTTAAGAAGTGAAATATCTCTTAAAAAAGGTTTGTCTTTTTGTGTTGTAACTACAATAGGAAGAGTTAATATTGGTTTTGTAAAATTTAAGTAGCTCATTCTATCATAGCTAGGAGAAATTGAAGATATAATATCACACTTTTTATCTTTTATAAAATCAAGAGATTCATTCCAGTTGTTTGTAGGTACTACATCTATATTTATTTGAATTTTTTCCTCAAAATATCTTTTTAAATCAGATGTTATTCCAGAAATTTTTCCATTTTTGATAAACTCTATTGGATACCAATAAGGATCAATACACATCTTTAAACTATGTTTACTATTTAAATACTCTTTTTCACTTTTAGTTAAAGAAAAATCACTAGGAATTTTATCTACTATATTTTCAAAAAAGATATGATTTATTTTTTGGTTTGGTTCTATCATACCAGAATAACTTAGCTGTTTTACTAATCTTTGTGTTAATTCAGGACTTACTTTTCCAATAGGATAAAAATCTCTCATCATAACTTGATTGACAACATCTGTCTCATAAAGAAGCGCTTCTTTTGACTTATTAACTCTATATTTCTTTATTAAAATATCTATAATCTCTTCTTTATTTTTTAAAGCATACTCCCAACCACGATTTGTTGCTTCAATAAATTTCTGAGTTCTAGCTTTATTGTTAAAAGCTTCCTCTTTTGAAGTATATAAATTTACAGCACTCATAACAAATCCATAATCAGCCGGATCTATTATGTTGTAATCTATTTTTCTTTTATCTAATTCATATAATTGATTTGACCTAAAAGCACTCATTATTTCAACTTTACCATTAATAAAATCATCTATTTTAAAATTATGTGGTATAAATTTTGTATTTGAAAAATTTATATTAAAATGTGAAAGAAAAAGTGCTAAAGAGCTATTTTTTAACTCATCTTTATTTCCCATAATAGTTTTTCCCAAAAATTGTGAAGGGGTTTTTATATCTGGTTTTGTTATAAAAACTAAAGGTGATTTTTGTAAATAAGTTGCCAAAAGAACTATTGAAGCTATCTTCTTATTTTCTAAAACTATATTTGAACTTGATATTCCATATGTAACTTTATTATTTAAAACATCAAAAAGTATATCTACTTCTGGATTATACTCTTTAAGTTCAACATCCAAACCGACATTCTCATAAAATCCTTTCTCTTTTGCAGCAATAAATCCAGCAACTTCAAACTGATATTTCCAATTAAATTGAATAGATACTTTTTCTAAACTTGATGAATACAAAAATGTGCTTACTAACAGTAACAAAAATAATTTCATAAACACCCCATAATTTATATACATTTTAAACTAGTTTTATTTCATAAAAATTTTTTGAGCCAAAAATTTATGCACTTTCCAATCATCTTTTTCATTTAAAGTAACTACTATAAATGATTTAGAACTTTTTTCATCATAAAAAGCAGTAGCTAAAGTTCTTCCACTTTGTTTTGTATATCCTGTTTTGCCTGCAAAAGCCTTACTATTTTCTACAACTAGTTTATGCTTATTTTTCCAAATTTGACCATCTAAACTATTTTTATATGAAGATTGACCTGATATATCTTTAAATTTGCTATTTTTTAAAGCCAATTCAAACATAACTGCTACATCTTTTGCAGTTGATATATTGTTTCCAAGTCCTGTAACATCTACAAATTTTGTATTTTTTATACCAAACTCTTTTGCTCTTTTATTCATAAGTTTTACAAATTTTTCTTCACTTCCAGCAATATGTTCTGCCAAAGTAACTGAAGCATCATTACCAGAGCGAAGCAACATTCCATGAACAAAATCTTTTATAGTACAAATTTGATTCTCTTTTAAATATATAGATGAACCTTGCTGTAAAGTTGCTCTCTTTGAAACTACCACTTCATCATCTAAGTTACTATTTTCTAAAACAATTAAAGCAGTCCAAATTTTTGTAAGACTTGCTATTTTATGTTTTTTATTTGATTTTTCTTCTATTAAAACCTTATTTGTATTAGCATCTATTACTACAAATGATCTATCACTTTGTGCAAATAAATAAATATTAAAAATAAAAAACAATACTATTAAATAGTAAAATCTTCTCATCTAATACCTTTTTTATTCTAAAATTATGGATTCTAACCTAGTGTATAAAATCACTTTTTTTATTATATCTAAATTATTTGAATTTTATTTTACTAGAAAAAATAATTTTATTTATGTTGAAAAATAATTATTATTTGACTAAAAAGAGTTTTAAAAAATAGTTTATTTAGAGTAAATTTAATGATTTTTTTATTTTAAATAATAAAAAAGAGAGTAAAAATTACTCTCTTTTAAAAAATATTTTAGTTTTTTAATTTATAAAAACTAACTTATTACATCATTCCAGGCATTCCGCCCATTCCACCCATACCGCTCATATCAGGCATACTAGGTCTATCTTCTTTAATATCTGTAACAGTTGCTTCTGTTGTTAAAAGTAGTGATGCTACTGAAACAGCATTTTGCATTGCAACTCTTTCAACTTTTGCAGGATCTACAATTCCAGCTTCAAACATATCTACATACTCACCACTTGCAGCATTAAATCCTAAGTTCTCATTTGAAGATTTTTCAACCTCATTTGCAACAACTCCAGCATCATATCCAGCATTTAAAGCAATCTGCTTTAATGGTGCTTTAATAGCTCTTAAAACAATAGCAGCTCCGATTTGCTCATCACCACAAAGATCAAGTTTTACTTTAGCAGCTGCTCTAATTAATGCAGCTCCTCCACCAATTACAATTCCCTCTTCAACAGCAGCTCTTGTAGCACTTAAAGCATCATCAACTCTATCTTTTTTCTCTTTCATTTCAGTCTCTGTTGCTGCTCCAACTTTAATTACAGCAACTCCACCACTTAATTTTGCAAGTCTCTCTTGTAATTTTTCTCTATCATAATCGCTTGTTGTATTTGCAATTTCTGCTTTAATTTGGTTTACTCTTGCAAGAACTGCGTCTTTACTTCCACTTCCATCAACAATAGTTGTATTATCTTTATCAATTACAATTTTTGAAGCAGTTCCAAGTGCACTTAAATCTGTAGTTTCAAGTTTCATTCCCATCTCTTCAGATACAACAGTTGCTCCTGTTAACACAGCAATATCTTCAAGCATAGCTTTTCTTCTATCACCAAATCCTGGAGCTTTAACAGCTGCAATTTGTAATGCACCTCTTAATCTATTTACAACCAAAGTAGCTAATGCTTCACCATCAACATCTTCTGCGATTATTAAAAGAGGTCTTCCAGATTTATTAACACCTTCTAAAATAGGCAACATCTCTTTTAATGAAGAGATTTTTTTATCATATAGTAGAATAAATGGATTATTAAACTCTGTTGTCATTTTTTCAGGATTTGTAACAAAATATGGACTTAAATATCCTCTATCAAACTGCATTCCTTCTACAACATCTAGCTCATCAGAAATTCCTTTTGCCTCTTCAACAGTAATAACACCATCTTTTCCAACTTTTTCCATAGCTTCAGCAATCATTTTTCCAATTGCACTATCTGAGTTTGCTGAAATTGTTGCAACTTGCTCTATCTCTGTTTTATTTGCAACAACTTTTGAAGATTTTTTAAGCTCTGCTAAAATAGCTTCACAAGCCTTATCCATTCCTCTTTTTAAAGAGATTGGGTTTGCTCCAGCTGTTACATTTCTAAGACCCTCTTTGAAAATTGAGTGAGCTAAAACAGTTGCTGTTGTTGTTCCATCTCCAGCTTCATCAGCAGTTTTGCTAGCAACCTCTTTTACAAGTTGGGCTCCCATGTTTTCTAAAGTATCAGCAAGTTCAATCTCTTTTGCAACACTTACTCCATCTTTTGTAATTGTTGGCGCACCAAAAGATTTTTGAAGTAAAACATTTCTTCCTCTTGGACCCATCGTAACTTTAACTGCATCTGCTAATTTTTCAACTCCAGCAAACAGTCTATTTCTTGCATTATCACTAAATATAATCTCTTTTGCCATAATATTTTCCTTTTTATTTTATATAAATCTTAATTTATCAAATCTCTAAAATTATTTACGTAAATTTTAATTACATAACACCAATTATATTTTCAACATTTAAAACTAAATAATCTTTTCCTTCAAGTTTTATTTCAGTTCCTCTATATTGTTCAAATACAATTGTATCTCCAACTTTTACATCTTCAACTTTACTTCCAACTGCAATAACTTTAGCAGTTTGAGGTTTCTCTTTTGCATTATCTGGAATTATAATTCCACTTGCAGTTTTGTTCTCAACCTCAGTTCTCTCAACTAGAACTCTCTCACCTAGTGGTTTAAAATTCATTTTCTTTCCTTTATTTGTTGTAATTATTTTTCTTTTGTAGCTTAGAATTTAGCACTTACAAATTCTAAGTGCCAAATTTTATACAATTTTTTCTTTTTTGTCAATAAACCTTTAGTCAAATCTACTAAGAGTTGTATTTTTTATGTCTATTTATATAATTTATTAGAAGTTCAAAAAGTGAATCTTTTAAATTCTTATCAAAACTATTCATAGTTTCTAAACACTTTTTAGACAATTTATCTGCACTTTTTAAAGCATCTTCAAGTCCTAATAAATTTACAAAAGAGTTTTTAAAACTATCATTTTTTGTAGTTTTTCCAGCAATTTCACTGCTTTCAAGTTCATCTATAATATCATCTTGAATTTGGAAAAGAAGACCTAAATCTAAGCCAAAATTATATAAATCTTCTTGTATATTTTCATCATAATTTGAAATAATAGCACCCATTTTTAAACTTGCAGCTATTAACTTTGCCGTTTTATGAATATGTAAAAACTCTAATTTTTCAAGTTCCAATTTTTGCTTTTCAAATTGGCAATCTATTGCTTGACCAATTATCATACCATTTAATCCACCATTTTCGCCCAAAAGTTTAATAAGTTCTATTTTTACATCATTATGCAGTGCTGAATTTGCTATTAGATTAAAGCTTTCGCTATTTAGAGCATCTCCAACTAAAATAGCTGTTACTTCATCATATTTTTTATGTAAAGTAGTAAAACCTCTTCGTAAATCAGAATTATCCATAGATGGTAAATCATCATGAATTAAAGAGTATGTATGCAAAAATTCAACAGCAAGTGCCACTTTTAAAGCATTTTCTATAAGCAAAGGTTTCTTTGATTTTACAACACTCAAAAGTAACATCGGTCTAAATCTTTTTCCACCAGCTTTTAACATATCTTGCATAGCATTTTCAAAATGTGGGTGAAAAGTATCTATTTTTGGTAGATTATTAAGTAAATAATCCTCAAATTTTTCTAAAAGTTCTTTCATCTATTTTTGACCTAAATTCCCTAATCCACCTAAATTTCCCATCAAATTCATAGCCATTCTTTTTTTATTCTCTTCACTTTGTTTTATAATATCATTCATACAAGAGATTAAAAGTATTTGTAATGAGTCTTTATCTTCAAGAAGTGAGTCATCAATTTTTAAATCAACAACTTCAGAATTACCATTGATTGAAATTTCAACCATTCCACCACCAGCTTTTGCTGTAAAAAGGTTTTGAGCACTTTTTTCTTGTTGCTCTTTAGCCATATCTTGGAATTTATTTATCATATCCCCAAGATTTAAATTTTTTAAATCAATACCATCAAACATAGTTACCACCTACTAAATCATTTGTAATAAGTTCAATATTGTTTTTATCATCTACTAACACAACAGTTGGTTTATAATTTTTCAACTCTTCTTCATTATATGTTGCATAAGCTATTACAATTATCTTATCTCCAACAGATACTTTTCTAGCAGCTGCACCATTTAGACACATATCTTTTTTACCAAACTCACCTTTTATTACATAAGTTTGAAATCTCTCACCATTATTAATATTTACAATATCAACTTTTTGCCCAACTCTAAGATTACTAGCTTTCATCAACTCTTCATCAATAGTAATTGAACCAACATAGTTTAAATTTGCATCGCTAACAGTTGCTCTATGAATTTTGCTGTATAACATTTCAAAAGTCATTTAGAAAATCCTTTATTATTTTTTCAAAGCTATTATACTATACTAATTTATTATAAAACTAAATTAAAGGAAAGAACTATGAAAAAGATTATATTTCTCTTTTTATCTTTTGCACTTTTTTTATTTGCAAATGAAGATACAAAAAAAGATCCTATTGCTATTTTTGATACATCTAAAGGTATTGTAAAAATAGAATTAAAACCAAAGATAGCTCCAAAAGCTGTTGAAAATTTTATTGGTTTAGCAAAAAAAGGCTACTATGATGGGCAAATCTTTCACAGAGTTATAAAAGGATTTATGATTCAAAGTGGTGATCCTACTGGAACTGGTGCTGGTGGAGAGTCTATTTGGAACAAAAGTTTTGAAGATGAGTTTGCACCAAATGCAGTTTTTGATAAACCATTTATTTTAGCTATGGCAAATAGAGGTAAAAATACAAATGGAAGTCAATTTTTTATAACAACAGCTCCAACATACTGGTTAAATGGAATGCACACAATTTTTGGATATGTAATTAGTGGAAAAGATGTTGTAAAAGAGATTGAAAATGTAAAAACAAATGGAAGAAGTGGTGGTGATAAACCTTTAGAAGATGTTAAAATAAATAAAATTACAATAGAAGAGTAAAAAATAAAAATAGAGGATTATAAAATTAATCCTCTAGCTCTTCTTTACAAACAACTTTTTCGATATCCATAATAACTAGCATTTTATTATCTTCTACTCTTACATAACCTTTTAAATACCTAGCAGGAATTCCAGAACCCATCTCAGAAACTGAAGCTAACATTGAAGTATCTATTTTTTGTGTATCATCAACTAAATCAACTACAATTCCAACCATTCTTTTATCTTCTGTAATTACTATAATAATAGAAGTATTAACATCATAAAGAGCTGGACCTGTATTAAACTTAATTCTAATATCTAAAATAGGAACAACTTCTCCTCTTGAATTAATTAAACCTTTTACCCAATCAGAAGTATTTGGTAAAATAGTAATATTATCTGGATAAGTCAATATCTCTTTTATTTTTGGTAACTCAATAGCATATTTCATTTTCCCCAATTCGAATGTCATAAACTCAGTTATATTTGGAGTAGCGCTTTTTTCATGATTATGTTCCATTTTAATCCCCTTATTTCAATATTTTCGTAAGCAAAATTGCTGTTATTTTACCTTTTGTTTACTTAAACTAATTATTTTACACTCTGCAATTATATCAATGGATTGTAGCTCTACAATATCATCTACTTTTACTAAATCCAAATTTATAAGCTTCTTATTTTTACTCAATTCAACTAAACCATCTTTTTGTCTATTTTCTGGATTATTTAAAAGATAATTTGATTTTAAACTCTCCAAAATATTAGAAGCAATTTGAAACTTTTGATTTAAAGTTTGAAAAAACTGCTCTTTTAAAAGTTTTATTTGTGACTCTACAAAAAATAGTTTAGAATTTATTGAATTTTGCTCAAAACTTGCTTTTAAGTTTTTAAGCTCTTGCTCTTTTTTTTCAAAAGTTGTTTTTAAAACTTTTTGAAAATTTTCAATTAAACTATCTATATATAAAAGATGTTCACTTTGACTAGGAAGTGCTATTTCCATAGCATTTGATGGAGTTGCAGCTCTTATATCAGCTACAAAATCACTTATTAAATAATCTATTTCATGTCCAACAGCAGAAATTATTGGTGTATTTGAGTTAAAAATTGCATCTGCTACAAGTTCACTATTAAAAGACCATAAATCTTCAATACTTCCTCCACCTCTTCCAACAATCATAATATCACAATTTAAACTATCAGCAAATTTTATATTTTTTGCAATATCTTCAATACTTCCATTTCCTTGAACAAGAGTTGGAATAAGTATTAACTCAACTAAATTCCATCTAGAACTTGCAACTTTTTTCATATCTTCTATAGCAGCACCTGTAGCACTTGTTACAATTGCAATTTTTTTTGGATATTTTGGAAGAGGCTTTTTTATACTTTGTTCAAAATAACCTTTTGCTTGAAGTTTTGTTTTAAGTTGCTCATATGCTAAAGCCAAACTTCCTATTCCATCTGGTTCAATTTTAGTACAAAGAAGTTGATAATTTCCTCTTGGAACAAAAACAGTTATATTTGCAGTAATTTGTACTTTTTGTCCATTTTCTAACTCAAATTTCAGATATTTTGTATTACCTTTAAACATTACGCAAGATATTGTTGAATTATCATCTTTGATCGAAAAATATATGTGCCCAGAGCTATGAATAACTAGGTTTGAAATCTCTCCAGAAACAAAAACTTGCATGAAAGTTGTCTCTAAAAGAGATTTTATTTGTGTATTTAAAGTAGTTACACTAATTGGATTCATCTATATTTTTTTTGCAATTATTAGTGTAGAAATTTTCATAGAAAAAGCTTTTGTGTATATTGGTTCTAATCCAGCATTTTTAAGCTCTTTTTGTAAATTTGATGTTGTTAAAAACTCATCAATAGAGTCTGGTAAATATCTATAAGCCTCTTTATTTTTTGATATTATTCCACCAACAACTGGTAAAATTTTATCCATATAAAATGCTGTTAAATAATCAATTGGTGTCTCTTTTTGATTTTTTGTAAATTCACTAATTACAACTAAACCACCTTTTTTAAGAACTCTTGCAAACTCTACAAAAGCCTCTTCTCTTTGTACTACATTTCTAATTCCATAAGAGATTGATACTATATCAACACTCTCATTTTCAAGTGGCATAGATGTTGCAAAAGCTTCTATAAATTGAACTTCTGGAAGTTTTTTCTTTCCAACTTCCATCATTCCAACACTTGGGTCTATTCCAACAATATTTTTTAGAGTAATTCCTTTTTTATTTGCATTTTGTTTCCAAAAAATTATCATATCACCAGTTCCACAAGCAACATCAACAATTTTTTCTATCTCTTTTTTACCATATAATTCAAAAGTTTTATTACAAGCTTTATCTCTCCAACTTTTATCTATTCCCATAGATAAAACTCTATTTGCTTTATCATAAGTTGGTGCAATATTATTAAACATTGATACTATTTTTTCTTGTTTTTCCATATAAATTTTTCCTATTTTATAAATGTTTTTTCTAATAAATTATAAAAGATATTTTCCTATAAAAATACCAATAATTAAACCAATATTTAAAGCAACTGCCACTTTCATAATTGACAATTTTTTATCAGAATAAGGAAGCCTATTTACAATATCTTCTTGAAGTTTTAAACTCTCTTGAAAACTAGAAGATGCTTTTTCTAAATTATCAATAGATTTTCTAATTGCAATTTCACTAAACTCCATTCTTTCAACAAGCTCTTTTGCTTGTTTAAAGCTCATTTCACTCATTTTTTAATCTCTATCCATTTATCTAAATCACAAAATACTTTATTTAAAGTATTTAAAACATAATCTTTTGCTTCAGTTTGTATTCTTCTAAAAAATAGATATTTTCTAGCAGCTTCAACATCTCCTAACTCTTTTGCTTCAATAGCTTTTTTAGCAAAGTCTGTGTTATTGTAAGCCATTTCCCAAACTGTACTTCCTAAATATCTGCTCATTGTAATAATCTTATCATTTTTAACAGGAAAATATTTTGGATTTTTTACAAAATCACAAATAACCGAGTTTGAGTCAAGATATTTATGCCCAAAGAAGTTTATAAACTGCTCGCTATAATAATCCTCTTCCATAGATATAGCACGTGTGAGTGCAAAAATAATATTATCTTCTGGATTTTTCTCTATTTTTCTAATTTTTTTCATAGTTGCAATTGCATTTTTCCCATCAAGTTCACCATCTCCCAAAGGAATAATCCACTTAACATTTCCAAAACTTCCAACTTTTTTTATCTCATCTAGAACCAAACTTGAAGTTTTATTTCCACCAACATCGACAATAACTTCATGTTTATCATCCATCAAGATAAGTTCATCTAAATCTGTAATTCTATTTGTTCCTAGCATTCTTTTGTTTACTATTTCAGTTCTTGTAAAAGATTGTGAATCATTATTTTCATCATCAATTTCTATATAAGTGATTTTTTTACCATGCTTTTTATACAAATATGGAGCAATAACCTGCATAGCAACAGTAGATTTACCTACTCCACCTTTTGTTTGAGGAATTATTATCATTTTATAAGCCTTTTTTAAACAAATATTTTTTGATTTTATCTAAACTATCATTAAATAATTATTGCATCACTAATATGCAATTTACTGCTATTGCAATATTTTTTTATCTTATAAGAGTTGATAGCTTTTCCATCTTCTATATCTACAACCATCATTTGAAGTATTGATTTACAAGAGTTTGGAACTTCAAAGTGACTACCTATTCCTGTTGTTGCTCTTTTAATTGGTGCTTTTTCATCCATTCCTATAACATTGTCATAACAACCAGTTAATCCAATATCTGTCAAATATGCAGTATTTTCAAAAATTTGTAAATCATCTGTTCCTACATGAGTATGTGTTCCACAAATTGCACTAACCCTGTTTTTAAACATCATAAGCATAACTCTTTTTTCACTAGTTGCTTCACCATGAAAATCTACAAAAATATTTTTAATATTTTGTTCCTCTAAATTTTTTATTAATTTAGTAGCCCAGTTAAATGGATTTTCAACTAAAGGCATTGCAAATTGTCCCATAAGATTTATAACTGCTAATTTTTCAACTCTTTCTTCAATTTTAATATCACATATTTTCAAACCACTACCAACTACACCTTCTGGATAATTATCTGGTCGTAAAACATTTCCACTTTCATGTAAGAATTGAACATCTTTTTTCTTATCAAAACTATGATTACCACCTGTAATTAAATCAATTCCACTAGAAAATAGCTCTTTTGAACTATCAATTGTAAGCCCAAAACCATGACTTGCATTTTCACCATTTGCTATTATAAAATCTATTTTATGCTCTTCTTTAATATTTTTTAAACTATCTTTTATAATCTTTCTTCCTGGACGACCTACTATATCACCTATAAATCCTATTCTCAAACCTTATCCTCTTTTATTTTTCTAAGCCTTACTTCAAAAAGTGCTCCATTATCTTCATTGTAAGCTTTTATACTACCATTATGCTCTTCTACTATTTTTTTGGCAATAGATAATCCTATTCCCATTCCACCTTGATTTTTAGAACTTGTAAATGGTTCAAACAATTTTTTTAGTATCTCTTTGCTTAAGCCACCAGCATTATCTTTAAATCTTACAAGAATATTATTTTTCTCTTCTAAAATATCAATTTTTAGCTCTCTATTTTCATAATCTTCAATTTTTACTAATTCATCAAGAGCATTATTTATAATAATAATCCAAATCTGCTCTATTCTTTGTTTTTGAATATTACTCATAAAAATAAATCTATTGTTATCAATGTTATTTATATCAAAAATTTCACCATTTAAATATATTTTACTAATATGTTTTGCTCTATTATGTGCCATAGTCAAAGCTGTAAGTATAGTGGCATATACATTAAATTCTCTTTTTTCTCCCTCATTTGAATGAGAAATTTCTCTCATACTTTCAACTATATTTGCAATTCTATTTAACCCCTCTTTTATTTTTTTACTATCTTGCAACATTCTATTTTTTATATCTGAATCATCAAGAGATTCAATATCATAATGCATAAGCTCTAAATTTCCTTTTACATATGTCAAAGGTGTATTTATTTCATGTGTAATTCCAGCAGATAAAACACCAATATAACTCAATTTTGCACTTTTTAACTGCTCTTGATAATGGATTTTATCTTTTGCTTTACTCTTTTCTATCTCTTTTTTTATTCTTTTTTCAAGATTTGAATTTAACTCTTGAAGCTCTTTTTTATCTTCTAGAGAGTTTATTATAAAAATAATTCTAGCTTTTTTTGGAAGTAAAATTAAAGATAACTCAAGATGTATAGGAGTGTTATCTTTTTTTATAAATATTATTTCAATTTTTAATATTTTTGTAAAATCAGCAATATCTCTTAACATATTTTCTAATAGTTTTTTTGAACTACTACTTATTATATCAATTGGTGATAATTTAAGTATTTCATCTTTTGAATATCCAAGAAGTTCTGATATTTTGTTATTAACTTTTACAAATTTATTTTCTAAATTTAATAATGCAATACCACTTTGAACATTTTCAAAAATGGCATCATACTCTTCAATTTTAAGATTTAAATCTTTATATAGCTTGTATATTCTTTTTTTATCGGTTACATCTTGACATATTATATTATAAGCAATTGTTTGTTCGTTTTCAATCTGCTCTTCAACAAAAATATCTACCCAAAAACTCTCTAGATTTTTTCTTTTTCCTTGTACATTTTTTAGTTCAAAAGTTGATTTATTTAACTCTTTTTTTACAGCTTTTTTGAAAACTTGTTTCATATCTTTAAATACAAAAAGTTTATAACTATGTCCCAAAAGTTCACTTCTTGAATATCCTAAGAAATCACTAAAAGCAATACTTACTTCATTTATTATCCCATCTTTATCAATTTGAATAAACATAATATGCTCATTCATAATTTTTTGATTTTCATTTAATACAAGAGAGTTTTCTACTATATCAAAATTTAATTTTTTGTTTTCATCTGCTATTTTTTTATTCTCTTTATTTATAATATATGCAAAAACCGATGCCAAAACTAAAGCTAAAACAAAAACTACAAAAACAATAGCTATATAATAATCCTTTATAAAATTACTTTTTTCATCAATAGTTTTATCCATCAAAAAAGTATAAAACTTATCATTTTTTATATAAACTTTTTTATAAATATATTCATCGAGCGAAATTTGAGACATCTCTTCATTCAAGAAATTGCCATTTATATCTTTAATTAATATTTTTTTATTATAAGAGTTTGAAATTTCATCTAAAATAGTTTTTAAATCAACCTTTAAGATATAAAACTTATTTTCACCTCTAATTGCAAAATTTAAAAAATTATTCTCTTCATCTTCACAATAACTAAAAATGTCAAACTTATTTAAAGATTGCAACTCTTTAAAATATGGCTCCATAAATATAGATTTTAATCTTTGAGAAAAGTAGTTATCCTCTTTATTTCTATTAACTAACTTTAAACTCTCTTTTGAATCAAAATCAACAACTCTAAAAGTTAAAATATTTAAATCTTTAAATAAACTATCATTTACAAAACTCTTTATCTCATTTTGATTATTCATTTTTGATAAAATTGGCTCTATTAATAGAAGTTTATCACTGTAATTTTTTATGTAATCTTCAAATTTTAGAGCTTGTGTATCTAAAATATACTCAATTTTTTTTACCTCAATTTTATTACTATACATTGAATAAAAACTATTAAAAGCAATATTTATAAGAAATAGAAGTATTAAAATAAAAAGAGTAAATGCACCAAAAAGTTTTATATAAAATGAACTCTTCAAAATATTTTTGCCTTTTTAAATTTTATATAATAACTTGTACTATTTTCTAATATATTACATAAAAATATAGCTTGATTTTTATCTGCCAAAAGTTTTGCTAAATATATTTTTGAATCAAACTTATTCTCATCTTCAAAATTCAAAAATTGTTCAAAAAACTCTTTTTTTCTTATATCTTTTATATTATCTTCTATTTTTAAAACTATTTCATCTGAATTTTCTTCTATTTGCAGTGAAATATTTACAATAACTCTCTCTAAAGAGTATTTTTTTGCAAACTCTACCATAGTAGAAAGAATATTTATAATAATATTTTTCAAATCATTATGTGCAAAATTAATTTTAATATTTTCATCAAAATCATATACTATCTCAAGTAATGAATTATCAAATTTATTTGATATACTTTTTACAATATCAAATAGATTTGAACTCATATTTTGTCTTGAAGAAAATAGTGTTTTTGTCTCATTTAACATATCCGATAACTCTTTTAACTCACTCTCTATATTATTTTTTACATCCTCTATTTTTAAGATGTCTAAATCTTTTTTAATATTTTCTAGTTTTAATAACTCAAAATATATTTTTGATATTGGTGTTTTCCATTGGTGTGAAAAGCTATCTAAAATTTTTGACATAAGTGCAACCTTTAAAGAGTTCAAAGCTGTTTCATCTTGAATTTTTAAATCATTTAATCTATTTGATAAATCTTCTTTTAAAAGTCTATTTGTTTTTTCAAGCTGTTTTGTTGCAGTTATATCTGTTCTAATAGATGAATATCCAATATGTTGTTTTTTATCATTATATTTTGGAAATAAAGATGTTTTAACCCAATATGTATTTCCAAATTTATCTATATTTTTTACTTCACCTTGCCATATTTTTTTTACTCTTAACTCTTTCCAAAGATTTTTATAGAAGTTTTGTGACATATCAGGGTGTCTTAAAATATTTGCATTTTTACCAACAATCTCATCTTTAGAATATCCTGACATTTCGCAAAAACTTTTTGTTACAAAAGTTATTTTTCCATCTAAATCAGTGTCAAGCTTCAATACATATCTATCTACTTGCGAAAATAGTTCATCATAACTATTTTTTAAAAGTTTATTTTTAATATCTTGATTTTTTGATTTATAAAGCAAAAAAATAATAAGTGCTAAACTTAAGCCAAAAAATATAGTTAAAAAGTTATAAAAATCATTTAATTTTTCTATTTTTATATTTTTTTCTAATAAGTTTGATTTTAAGTAAAAAGTTTTTGAATCTTCTAATTTAAAAATTGGAATTAAAATAAAAAGTCTATCTTTTTCAATATCAGAAGAGTTTGAAACAAATTTTTCAAATATTAAATCTGAATTTGAATTTAACTTATTTAAAATTTGATTAAAATTAAACTCAAAATTTACAACTGCCAATAAATTCAGCTTTTCATCAATTATTGGTTTTGAAAATATAATAGTACTATTTTTATCACCATATTTTATATCAACAAACTCTTTTTTTGAAGCGACAACTTTTTGAGTAATATTTAGATTAAAATTGTCATCAAAATTTATATCTTGAAAGTTTAATATTGGCTTACTATCTACAGTATAAAAACTAATATCATATATTCCTAAAGTTTTGTAATATGAAAACTCTGGCTCAAACTCAAGATAAAGCTCATCTTTTATCTTATTCTCATCGCTTTTTTGCAAAATAGATATTAATTTTTTGTTTTTGATAAATCCATTAAAGTATATAAAATCACTTGTTTTAATTAACTCATCATAATATCTATTGTACTTATTTAAACTCTCTTTTTTATAGTCATTTAAAACAGCTTCTAAACTAATATTTTTAAACCAATTTATTACAAAAATAGAGAGCGCAAAAGATAAAATAAAATATAAAAAATACCTAAAAATTAGGTTTTTATTTTCCATATTTATGCTTCTAGGACTTCAATTACCTTTTTTTCTAATGAATCAAGAGAACTAAAAGGTTTCATAACATAGTTTGTTGCACCTATTTTATGAGATTTTAAAACCTTATCCAAAGTTGAATAAGCAGTCATCATAATAACTTTTTGATCACTATTTATCTCTTTTAATTTTTCCAAAACATCCAAACCATTCATTTGAGGCATCATAATATCAAGTAAAACTAAATCATATTTTGTGTTATTATTTATTGAACTCAAAGCCGAAACTGGATTTGAAAATGTTTGAACACTAAAATTTGGATTTCTATTTAAAAATCTGCTTAACATATCTAAAATTTCTATTTCATCATCAATTACTAAAATTGAATACTTTTTACTCATTTTATTTCTCCTCATTAAATAGTTTATTTGCAGCTTCTTTCATAACTTGCTCATTTTTCTCTTCAAGAATTCTATCTAAGAATATAAATACCTGCTCACTTGCTTTTTCAACAAGTTCAATTTTATTTTCTATTAACTCTTTTGAACAAGATATTTCATGTCCAGAACACTCATTTGCAAGAATATTTGCCTCTTTGTGAACAATTGAGTGTGGATTATCTAAGCCTTTATAAGAGTGAGTGAAACTAAACTCTTGTTTTCCAAGTCCTGTATTATACCACTGCCCAAGTCTACACTGTGTATGATCAACTGGTTTAAAGTTATGTGAGTTACCAAAAATTAGTTGATATAAATTATTTTTATAAATAACATGGTCAAGTTTAGCAAGATTTATAAAGATTTTATTTGAGATACTTTCAACTTCAAAAACAGCTCTATTTGAATTTTTTTGGAATGTATTCATTAATTTACTTAAAGACTCAATTCTTCCTTTTGTCTCACTAATAACTGATGTAACAGTATCGGAACTCTCTTTTATCTTTTCAGTCTCTTTTTGAATTGTTGTAACAACATCTTTTATCTGTTTTGCAGCATCTGCACTTCTACTTGCAAGATTTCGCACCTCTTGAGCAACAACAGCAAATCCTTTTCCAGCTTCTCCAGCAGTTGCAGCTTCAACAGCAGCATTAAGTGAAAGAATATTTGTTTGGAACGCAATTTCTTGAATAATATTTATAACTTGAGCAATATCCTTACTTTTAGAAACCAAAGATTCTACAACTTCATTTTCACTTGCAATCTCTTTATATAAATTATCTGTATCAATTACAACCTCTTTTGTCAAAGTTAATCCTTGAGTTGAACCAAGTGCTGTCTCTTTTGACTCTTTTTGCATATCTTGAAGCTCTTTTAAAAGTTCTAAGTATGTATTTTGAGTATCACCCAAAGATCTTGTCATATTTTTATTATGTCGCTCTAGTAATCCACCCTCTTTATTGTCATGAATAGATGTTTTTACCAAAGATACGATATTGTAGTTATTATATTTTTTTACAGAGATTTTTGCTTCACACTCTTCAAGAATTACTTTATCTTCATTTGATTTAACAGCATTTATAATTGATGAGAAATCTTCTATATGCGATTTCGATAAGTCATTTACAAAAAAAAGTTTATCATTTTCGTCTAATACTACCAAGCCCTCTTCTTGAGAAAAAGATGAGATAGTTTTGTAAAGTTCAATCTCTTTATCTTTATTTTTAACAATATCATCTAGTTTTAAAGAGCTTGAATTAATGAAATCTTTTAATTCATTATCTTTTTCTTCAAGCTTCTTTTTAAGCTCTAAAATCTCATTTGTTAAATTCTCTATTAAACTATCATTTTTTTTGTTTCCAAAGAACATAAAACAATCCCCTTTTATATTATTATTGCTTGAAAAGTATCTAAAAATAACTTAATTCTTATTTAGGTGATTTGCACAAATAAATGCTTGTGAAAATACTATTTGGAAATTAAAGCCCCCAAGTTCTCCTGTTAAATCCAAACACTCTCCTATAAAATATAGATCTTTTTGTTTTAAACTTTCAAAAGAGTTATGATTTATCTCATTTGTATCAATTCCACCTTTTGTAACCTCAGCTTTTGTATATCCAAAATTTCCAGCAGGACTTAATTCATAATTTTTTAGAAGTTTTAATTTTTCTAAATCTTGCTGTGTTAGTTTTGAACAACTTTTATCTTCTAAATCAACAGAAGATAAAAACTCTTGAATAAATCTTTTGGGTAAAGGAAGTGCAGTTGAGATATTTCTATTTCCAATTAAAAACTTTTCTATTTTTTCTTTTGGTAAAAAATCTATTTGGATTTTCCCTTTTTCCCAATATAAAGAGGAGGTCAAAACAGCTGGTCCACTAAAACCTTTATGAGCAAAAAGAAGATTTCCTTCAATTGCCTTTTTACCATCTTTGCTATCTGTTAAAATATTTACAAATATAGATAATCCTGATAACTCTTTAAACCAAAACTGCTCTTTTTGAACTGTAAATCCTACAAGTGCTGAGTTTAATTTATTGATTGTGTGATCAAATTTTTTTGCTATATCAAATGCAAAACTAGAAGCACCTAAAGAGCTATAAGATAGTCCACCACTAGCAACTACAACTTTTTTTGACTCTATTATTCCATTTGATGTTTTAATTGTAAAAAAATTATTAAAATCAACATCTAAAACTTTTGTATCAAGATATTTTTTAATATGTGAAGTTTTTAAAGAAAACATATCAATAACATCTTGACTAGAGTTACAAAAATATGTTCCTTTTACAATTTTAGGGTTAATTTTTGGGAAAACTTGATTTTTATTTAAAAATTTTAATAAATCATCTTTTGAAAAATTCTTTAAAATCTCTTTTGCAAAAGTTCTATCTCCTAAATAGTTTTTATCACTTACAAACTCATTTGTAATATTACATTTAGCTCCACCTGAAACCTTTATTTTTTGCCCTATTTTGCTATTTGAATCTATTAGACAAATATTTTTAAATTTATTTTTATCCAAATTTGAAGCAAACATCAAACCACTTGCACCTGCTCCAATAATTGCTATATCGAAAATTTCTTATCCTTTTTTGACAATAAAAATATTTTTACCATCTTCATATTTATAAAGCAAATTATATCCATTTGCCTTTAAAATATTAAAAACAATATAAAGACCTAAACCAAAAGACTCATTTGAGGATTTACTATAAAAAGGTTCAAGGTATTTTTCAAAATCTCCTTCTAATTTTTTTCCACTATTTACAAATAAAATATCTTCATTTTGTGTTAAAACTTCAACTCTTTTATCATTTGAATACTTTATTGCATTATCAATTAAGTTTTTTATAGCTATTGAAAATAGTTTAAAATTTACATTTAACTTAATATTTTCGTATGAATTTTTAACACAATTATCATCTATCATCAAAATATCTTTTGCATTATCAAGTAAATCTTCTAAAAAATAACTCTTCTTTTCTAAAACTCTATTTTGAGAAATAAGCTCTTCGATTGTTGCAAATTCGTTTATTAAGCTTTCTAAGCGGTTAAAAACCATCTTTAATTTTTCTATATTTTCATCGCTTTTTTCAAGCTGCAAAAGAAACTTTCCTTTTGTAATTGGAGTTTTAAGCTCATGCATAATATTTCTTATAAAAATATTTCTTGACTCTTTTATATTTTTAAGCTTTTGGGCACTTTTTTTGAACTCGTTTGCCAAAAGAGTAACCTCATCTTTACTGCTACTATTTGATAATTCAAAATCAAACTTCTCATCACCAAAATTTATAACCTTATCTTTTAATTCTTTTAGTGGAAGTAGTTTTTTTAAAGTATTTATATACAAAATTGTTATTACAATTAAAAGAGAAACAAATACAAAAATAGTATAAAAACTATTTGTAAGATTCTGGCTCTCTAAATCTTTTATTAAAATTTGAGTATCAAATTTTTCAAAAAATAGATAAATTTTTCCATCTATTTCAAATATTTTAAAAGTTTCATTATGTTTGTTTGATCTTGAAAAAATCATTTTTTTGTTGTTACTTAAAATATTTTTTATCTCTTCTTTGCTTTCAAATAGTTCATAATTCATATCTAGTAAATTTTTATGAAAATCTTTATCAAAATAAAATTTCTTACCACTTACCATTTTTATTATTGGTTTATATCTTTCAAATATTTGTTCATTTTTTTTGAAGTTTTCATGACTTAATAAAAATATAAAAGATACTATCAATAAAAGAGAGGTTATAAGAAAATTTAGTGTTGTAGAAAATATTATTGAATTTTTATTCATTGTACAAATTTATATCCCATTCCTCTTATTGTTTGAAGATATTTCGGCTCTTTTTGATTATCTTCTATTTTATGCCTTATTCTATTTATAATAACTGCTAAAGAGCCACTACTTTCATAATCGCTATTTAAAATATCAGAGTTTTCAAAAATATCATCACGACTTACAATAAATCCTTCTCTTTTTATAAATAGACTTAAAATCTCAAACTCTGCTGCTGTTAATTTTATAGAGATACCATCTTTTGTGATATCTTTTTTCTCTTCATCCAAAATAAAAGTTTTTTTAAGATTTGGCTCTTCTTTTTCATAGGATTTATTAAATCTTCGTAAAATTGTTCTTATTCTTACTTCCAA
Organism: Arcobacter thermotolerans; assembly: GCF_983172305.1. Taxonomy (NCBI): domain Bacteria; kingdom Pseudomonadati; phylum Campylobacterota; class Epsilonproteobacteria; order Campylobacterales; family Arcobacteraceae; genus Arcobacter; species Arcobacter thermotolerans. The sequence continues at coordinate 83,481 of NZ_CFAFZJ010000006.1, read as the reverse complement.
CTCTCTTGGGTCATAAGGCTTTGGTAAATAATCATCAGCACCAAGTTTCAAAGCTGTAACTTTATCACTTATATCACTTCTTGCACTTGAAATTATTATTGGAATATTAAACTCATCAACAACTCTTTTACAAACATCTAATCCATCCATTCCAGGAAGAGTTAAATCTAAAATTAGTAAATCAAACTTTTGTAGTTTCAAACTAGAAAGAGCCAAAAATGGCTCTTCAAAATTTACTACTTCAATATTAAACTGCTTTAGATACAAAGATAAAACCTCTGCTAACTCTAAATCATCTTCTATCATTGCAATTTTTATCAAAGAAACTCCTTATTTTCTAGTTTTTAATTTTTAGTCTTCAAATCTTTGTTTCATCTTCTCTTTTCTTAAATCAAGTAGAGTTCTTAATTGCTCTTTTTGTTTTGAATCTAAAACTTTATAAGCTTTATCAATCACATCTGCATGTAACTCTTGATTTTTCTCTCTTTTATCTTTCATAATTTTAATAAATTTATCTTTATCAAAACTATCTTTAGTAAATGCATCACAAGGAAGCTCTTGATTTTTTTTACTTTCATTAATTATGTTATCAATTTTTGTTTTTTGATCTGCTGTTAAATTTAGTTCATAAAACATTCCTAAAATACCATAATTTTGTTTTGACATTTTTTTACCATCTTTTTGATTTATAGGAGAATTTTTACCATCTTTTCTAAAATCACAATTAGGTCCACCTTGTTGTGCGTACAAACCACTTACTAATATTGAAGCTAATGCTAAACTTGAAACAATTTTTTTCATTTTCTATCCTTTTTTTTGATATATGAAATTATTACACAAATTTCTTAATGATATTTAAATTTTATATTAACACAAACTTAATAGATAAACCAAACCATAATATCTATTATGTTAAAATTTATTTATTCAATAAATTAAAAGGTCTAATTTGAAATTATCAAAATTTATAAAAAAATTTATATTTATTACTGCATTTTCATCTATTATAGCAGCATTCTTAATCTCTATTTTTTTTCAATATCAAAATTTTAAAAATGAGTTTAACCACTACAAAAAAGAGTTTACAGAACAAAAAAAAGAAGAAGTTAAAAATGAAGTTTTAATGATTTATGGATTAATAAAATATAAAGAAGAGTTATTAAAAAAAACAGTAGAAGATAGATTAATAGATAGAGTAAATCAAGCTTATAATTTAGCAATGAATATTTACGAAACTAATAAAAAAACAAAAACTGAAAATGAGATAAAATATTTAATTGCTACTTCTATAAATGATTTAAAGTTTAAAGACAACGATAGTTATTTTTTTATAAATAGCAACAAAGGTCAAGCTATTTTGTTTGATAATAAAATAACTCTTGATAAATATGTTGATGTTTGGGATTTAAAAGATTCAAACGATGATTATATAATACAAATTCAAGTAAAAATAGCAAAAGAGCAAAAAGAGGGATTTACAACAAATAAATTTGTAAAACCAAACTCAAAAGATGAAGTTCAATATTTAAAATTATCTTATGTAAAACTCTTTGAGCCTTTTGATTGGAATATTGGAATAGGTGAATATATAGATGATTTAACAAAAAATACTCAAGAAGAGATACTAGATTGGTTAAATACCATAAAATATAAAAATAGTAGTTACTCTTTTTTAAATACAATAGATGGACAGACTTTGATTTTTGAAGGAAAAAGAGTTGAACCAAAACCTCATCCATATCCAGAGACTTTCAAAAGACAAGTGGAAACTGCAAAAAATCCAAATGGGGATTTTTATAAATATGAATTTAAAAAACCAAATAGCGATGAAATAGCTGAAAAAATTTCTTTTATCAAACAATATGAAAATTATAATTGGATTATTGGTTGTGGAGTATATTTGGATGAAATTGAAAAAGAATTACAAAGAAAAAATGAAATTTTTAAAAAAAATATAACTCAACAAATAGTTTCTATGTTTATTATCTTTTTATTTATTTTAGTAGCTATCTATTTTATCTCAAAATATATAGCAGATTTTATAAATAAAAATATAAAAAATCTAATTTACTCATTTAGCAAAGCATCTTTAAAAAATGAAAAAGTAGATACAAATCAACTTAACTTTAAAGAGTTTATAATTCTTGCAAATAGTTTAAATAAGACTCTTGAAAATAAAAATATGGTTGAAAAAAAACTTCAAGATTATATAAATATTGTTAATCAAAATGTAATAATTTCATCTACAAATATACAAGGAGTTATAACTGAAGTTAGTGAAGCATTTTGTGAAATTTCAGGATATAAAAAAGATGAACTTATAGGAAAATCGCACAATATCGTAAGACATCCTAATACTCCTACTAGTTTTTATAAAGAGATGTGGAATACTCTTTTAAGTAAAAAAGAGTGGAGAGGTGAAATTAAAAATCTTGCTAAAAATGGTGATATTTATTGGATTTATGCCATCATAACTCCTATTTTAAAAAATAGTGAAATTATAGGTTTTACATCAATAAAATCAAATATAACAAACAAAAAACATATAGAAGAGCTTTCAATAACAGATGATTTAACAAAAATATACAATAGAAGATTTTTTAATATAAAAATCGAAGAGGAGATAAATAGAGCAAAAAGAGATAATAAAGAGCTTTGTTTAATTATTTTAGATATTGACTTTTTTAAACAGTACAATGACACTTATGGTCACCAAGAAGGCGATATTGTAATAAAAAGTGTAGCAAATGTTTTAAAAAATAGAACAAATAGAGCTGATGATTTTGCATTTAGAGTTGGTGGTGAAGAGTTTGTAATAATTACGCATATTGAAAAAGATAAAGTTTTGAACTATACAAACTCTATTAAAGATGATATAGAAAATCTAAAAATAGAGCATAGAGGAAATAAAGCCTCAAAATATGTAACAATTTCTCTAGGAGTAGTTTGTAAAAATGCAATTGAGATAAATAGTAGTGAAGAGTTATACAAAGAAGCTGATGATAATCTGTATGAAGCTAAAAGAAGTGGAAGAAACTGTGTGGTTATAAAATAGATGATAATAAAAACTGCTACTTTTAATCTTTTTCAATTTTGTTCACCTGAGTTTTCATTTTACACAAAAAAAGAGAAGTTTAAAAAAGATGATTGGGAAGAGAAAAAAAATTGGATAAAAGAGCAACTACAAAAAATGGATTGCGATATAGTGGGTTTTCAAGAGGTTTTTTCACAAGAAGAGTTAAAAGAGTTAGTTTTAGAGTGTGGATTTAAAGAGTTTGTTGTAACCCAAAATCCAAAACTAGATGATAAAAATAGAGTTTATAAAACAACAACAGTAGCCTTAGCAAGTAAATTCCCTATAAAAGAGATTAAAAAAGTTTCAAAAAATGAGAATTTTACTTTTGCTAGAGAACCTATAAAAGCAATAATATCTTTAAAAAATGATTTAGATATAAATGTATATGTAGCTCACTTAAAATCAAATAGATTAAATGAGTTTGAGTATAAATTTACAAAAGATTCTACTCTTGAAGAAAAAAAAGAGAAACTAAATATCGCTTTTAAAAACAACTACTCGCTATCGCTTAAACAAAGACTTAATGAAGCAAAAGCACTTCACTTTGATATAAAAAAGCAAATACTTCCTTCAATTTTACTTTGTGACTTAAATGATAGAGAGTTTTCAATAACTATTGATGCTTTAACAAATAAGAGATTTTATAAAAATGAGTTAAAAAAAGATGATTTTATACTTTTTGATAGCTATGATATTGCTCCAAAAAAAGTTTACAATCCTCACCCTGAGTTTAAAGGTTTAAAAAGAGTACCTACAAGCTATTTTGTAGGACATGGAAATACCCTTGATTTTATCTTTGTATCAAAAGATTTAGAAAATTGTGTAAAAAATCATAAAGTTTTTGATGAACATTTACAAAAAAACAGAAATGGAACTCTAAAACAAAGTGATCATGCTCAAGTTGTTTGTGAATTAAAGATTTAAAAGTTTTAAGTTTCTATATAATAACCAACCCCTTGAATATTTTTTAAATAGTTCAAAGGTAATTTCTTTCTAAAATTTTTTATAAATTGCCTCATTGCATTTTGGCTCATTAGAATATTATCATCACATATATGATTAAAAATCTCCTCATATGAAATAACTGACTTTTTTGATATTAAAAGTTCTAAAAATAAAATCTCTTTTTTGGTTAAAACAAACTCTTCTTTATCATTTGAGATAATAGATTTTTGAGTATTAAAATACCAATTATCTTTTAGCATATATATTTTCTGATTAGTATTTGATTTTAAAAAAGATTCAAATGCCTCAATTAATTTTGCATTTGTAATAGGTTTGACTATATATTTTATTAAATTAAGTTCAGTTGCCTCTAAAAGATAATCCAAATTTGTATATGCAGAAGTTATTACTACTTTTATATCTTTATCATTTTCTCTAATCTTTTTTATTAAATCAATACCTGATTCATTTTCCATCTTTATGTCAGTCATTAATAAATCTGGTTTTTCTAAAAGATACTTTTCATAGGCCTCTTTAGAACTTTTTGCAACAAAAACTTCTTTGAAATAGTGTTTTAAAATCTCTTCAAAATTTTCTCTTATTCCTCTATCATCTTCAACATATAAGATTGTAAATGCTTTAAGTTTTTTTAGTAAATTATTCATATTTGATAAAAATCCATATTAGTAAAGATATGATATTATAGCAAACTGTTTAATTAAAGAGGTAATTTTGAATAATAATATAGAAAAAAATCTACTAAAAACTATACTATTTATATATATTGCAATAAGTTCATCTATGATTTTGGCAATATCATTTTTTTATGTAAAAAATACGCAAGATAATTTTGAAAAACAACTATTAAAATATAAGAGTGATTATTATATTGAGATAGAAAATTCATTAAAGATGAAAATAACAATGGTAATGGATATTCTAGACTACAATATTAAAAACTTGAACCTAAGTCAAGACGAAATAAAAAAATATACAATTAATTTTTTAAATAATCTTACATTTGAAGAAAATAGTAGTAACTATATATTTGTTTACGAAGTTTTAAATTTTGAGGGTGGAGATAATTTTGCAAAGATGTTAGTAAATCCAAATAGACCTGATTTATTTGGTAAAGATATTTCAACAAATGAAGAAGATGGAAATGGGAAAAAATTTAGAGAAGAGTTTTTAGAGAATATTAAAAAATATGGAGAGTCTTATACAAGATATTCATATAAAAAACCTGATAGTAAAGCTCTTCAATATAAGCTATCATATTTTAAATATTACCCACATTTCAACTGGATAATAGCAGCTGGAGTTTATATAGATGATATAGAAAATGAGTTAAACTTAAAAAAAGATGAGTTAAAAGAGGAGATAAGAAAACAAATTATTCAAAATATTATTCTGTTTGTGATTTTTTTGATTATTGCTATTATAACTCTAGCTCTTATTTCAAATAAAATTTATAAAATTTTAAAAAACTACAAAAAACAAGTTATTGAAAACGAAAAAGAGTTAAAAGTTTTAAATAAATCTCTTGAAGAGATGATTTCAAATATAGCTCATCAATGGAGACAACCATTAACAGAGTTATCTTCTATCCTAATGTTTATAAAATTAAAATTCGATACAAAAACTCTAGATAGTAAAATTATGGAGAATAAAATAGAGGATGCAACACAAGTTTTAGAATATATGTCTCATACTATTGATGATTTTAGAGGATTTTTTTCACCAAAAAAAGAGAAAGAGAGATTTTATCTTCATGAACTTATAGAAAATATATTATTAATTAGTTCAAATATGTTTAAAAATAATAATATAGAAATAGTGTGTGATATTGATAAAAATATAGTTTTAAATAGCTATTTGAATGAACTTCAACAAGTAATTTTAAATATTTTAAAAAATGCAAAAGATGCTTTAGTAGAAAACAATATAAAGAGTCCATATATCAAAATTGAAGCAAAAGTTGATGAGCAAAATATATATTTGTCTATAACTGATAATGCAGGTGGAATTAAAACAGAACCAATAAATAAAATATTTGAAGCATATTTTACCACTAAACCTCAAAGCCAAGGTACTGGAATTGGGCTTTATATGTCAAAAATGATTTTAGAAAAAAGTATGAAAGGTAAATTATTTGTAGAAAATATAGAAGATAAAGCTAGGTTTACAATAAAATTATAAGAAAACTGAAAAATTTATTTTCAGTTTTCTATTTTCAATTTTAATATTTTCTAAACTTTTTAGTAACCAAACATCAAATTTGGAAGCCATAGAGATATAGCTGGTATATAAGTAATTAAAACCAATCCAAAAAGTAAAACTAAAGTCATAGGAATAGAAGCTTTTATAACTTGTCCCATGGATAATCCAGTTATTCCACTTGCGACAAATAAATTAAGTCCAACAGGTGGAGTAAGCATTCCTATCTCCATGTTTACAACCATTATAACTCCCAAGTGAATTGGATCAATTCCAAGAGCCATTCCAATAGGAAGAAGAAGTGGAACTGTAATCATAACAACTGAGCTTGGCTCCATAAATTGTCCCATAATTAGAAGTAAAATATTTACAATCAGTAGGAACATTAAAGGGCTTACATTTGCATCTATTATCATTTGAGTAATTTGTTGAGGAATTTGCTCATCTGTTAAGAAGTGTGCAAAAATCATAGCATTTGCAATGATAAAGAAAATCATCGAGCTTGTTTGTGCAGAATCTAATGTAATTTTATATAAATCTTTTAGTTTTATATCTTTATAAACAAAAAATGATATAAAAAATGCATACATAACACTAACTGCTCCAGCTTCTGTTGGAGTAAAAATACCACCGTAAATTCCACCAATAACTACAAAAATAATTAATAATGCCCAAAAAGAGTCTTTAAAGGCTTTAAATATTTCAGACAAACTAGCCATCTTTTCAGCTTTAAACCCACTTCTTTTAGCTAGTATATATGTAGCTAGCATCATCATACCACCTATCATAAGTCCAGGAATTACCCCAGCCATGAATAGTTTTCCAATAGATTGATCAGCACTAACACCATATACAATAAACACAACAGATGGTGGAATTAAAATTCCTAATGTTCCAGAAGTTGTAATTGTACCAATAGCAAATTGCTCATTATATCCAGCACTTTTAATAGCACCATACATAACAGAACCAATAGCAGCAACAGTAGCAGGAGAACTTCCACTAATAGCAGCAAAAATAATAGAAGCTAAAATAGCAGCAATTGGAAGTCCTCCTGGAAGATGACCAACTAAACTTTTAGCAAAATTTATAATTCTTGTAGCAGCACTTCCTCTTGAAAGTAAAGAACCAGCTAAAACGAACATAGGAATTGCCATAAGTGTATATTTATTTAATCCATCAAAAATATATGATGAAATTCCCATTAAATCGTTGTTTGTAAATAAAAATGCAGAAACTAATGTACTAGCACCTAAAGCAACAGCTACAGGAACTCCTACTAACATCAAACCAAAAAGTAAAATAAAAAGTGTTGCAATAACCATTATTTATTTTCTCCTTTAATCTCTTCTATTATAGCTTCATGTTCACTAAATAGTTTGATATTCTGAGCATCTGTTTTATAAAGTTCTACAAGTTTTTCAGCAACTCTATATGCAGCTAAAAAAAATGCAATAGGAATAACTAATTGAGGAATCCAAAGTGGAACTTGTAAATCTACGTTGATTTCTCCAAAATCCATTAACATCAAAATTAATTTATATCCAAAATATGAAATCAGAAGAAGATAAATAATAGAAAGTAGATTTGCAAAAAGCAAAAACATTTTCATAACAGAAGGTGAAAACTTCTCTATTAATAAAGTAATAGAGATGTGAGCACCTTGCTTAAACCCATAGGCAGCACCAAAAAGTGCCGACCATATAAATAAATAGTTTGTAAGTTCAGCTGCCCAAGGAAGACTCATATCAAAGACATATCTTAGAACAACATTAACAAATGCCAATAAAACACCCAATACCATTCCATAGACTGCTATTGTTTGATTTATTGTACCAACTATTAAATCAATAATTTTAAAAAATTTACTCATTTTTCCGCTTTACTTATTTTGTATCAATTGCTTTTTTGATTAAATCTTCACCAATTACATCATAAAATTGTGGATAAATACCTTCCATAACTTTTCTCCATTCAGCTTTTTGTGCATCATTTAATTCAAAAATCTCAAGTTTTTTTGACTCAGCTGCATATTTTTTTAAATCAGCCATAATTTTTGCATCATCTTCTGCAGTTGCTTTTCTTTCAAACTCTGTTGCCTCTTTCATAGCTTGTGATACTTTATCTTGTAAATCTTTTGGTAATTTATCCCAGAATTGTTGATTCATCACAACTAAATAACCTAAATATCCATGGCTACTTAAAGTAAGACTAGATTGAACTTCATTAAATTTTTTTGTATAAAAATTTGATAGAGGATTTTCAGTTGCATCAACAACACCTTGTTGAAGTGCTGAATAAACTTCAGAGAATGGTAAAATTTGTGGATTTCCACCAACAGCTTTAAACTGAGCTTCTAAAACTTTTGAAGATTGAATTCTAAATTTTTGACCTTTAGCATCTTCAGGATTTATAATAGCTTTTTTGCTACTTGAGAAGTGTTTAAATCCAGCATCCCAATAATCAAATGCTATCATCTGTTTTTTTGCATCTACATAAGATTTAAGTTTTGCACCAACTTCTCCATCCATAACTTTATATAAGTGCTCTTTGTCTCTAAATAAAAATGGTAAATCAAAAAGTTGAATTTGTGGAACAATCGATGGGAATTTTGATAAACTTGGCATAATTAATTGAACATTGTTCATAGCCAAAGCTTTCATCTCATCTGAATCACCATAAAGTTGTGAGTTTGGGAAAACTTGAACATCAATTTTTCCAGCAGTTAACTCCTCAATTCTTTTTTCTAAGAAATCAGCAGCCATACCTTTTGGCGTACTAGAACTTACAACGTGACTAATCTTCATAACATAGTCAGCACCAAAGCTTGAAGTTGCAAGTATTGCAGCTGCAGCTATTCCAAATATACTTTTTTTCATAAATACTCCTAAAATTGAAAGTTTGATTTCAAGTTTATCCAAAAATTATGTAAATGTTGTGTCACTATAGATAAATTTTCGATAAATTACTATTTTATTTAAAAAAAATTAAGCTATTTTAAAGAAACTAGCTATTCTCTTGACCAAACTCAATGATAATTAATATCATTTTATAATATAATTCTATTTATATTAAATTATGGAAATAAAATGAAATTCTTTATAAAAATATTAAAAGATTTTCCATCTTATCTTTGGGGAGGATGGGCATCTATTGCTTCGATATTTCTTTTTTTTGCTTTGTGGGATTTTGGACACCAAATTTATGGAGATTTAATTCTTCCTAGTCCAAAAGATACATTTATAGCAATGAGCTCTATATTACAGGATAGCTCTATGCAAAATGAGATTATGATAACTCTAAAAAGAGCATTAAGTGGTTTTGGTTTAGCAATTTTGATTGGCTCTATTTTAGGACTTCTTGCAGGACTTTTTATAACTGCATCTATTATGAGCCGTCCAATAGTCACAATTCTTTTTGGAATGCCACCAATTGCTTGGATAGTTCTAGCCATGATTTGGTTTGGTATGGGTGATACAACAGTTATTTTTACAGTATTTATTGCATCTTTTCCTATTGTATTCGTAGGTGCTTTACAAGGAACTAGAACTATTGAAGGTGATTTAAAGCAGATGGCTGATAGCTTTAATTTACCATTTTCTATGAAACTTTTTGATATATATTTTCCTCATATTTTTTCATACATCTTTCCAGCATATATAAGTGCATTAGGAATGTCTTGGAAAATAGTAATTATGGCAGAACTATTAGCAACAAGTGATGGATTAGGTTCAAGTTTAGCAATAGCAAGAAGCCAGCTTGAAACATCAACAGCTTTGGCTATTGTTGCTATTATGATAGGGGCTCTACTTTTAATAGAATATATAGTTTTAGAACCAATTAAAAAGGAGCTTGAACTATGGAGAAAATAAGTAATAAAAACTTTATAGAAGAGCTTATTGTAGAAAATGTTAATTTCTCTTTTGGTTTTAAAGAGATTTTAAAAGATATAAACTTTACTTTAAAAAAAGGGGAAGTGGTATCTATAGTTGGACCTAGTGGTGGTGGTAAAACTACCCTGCTTCATCTTTGTTCAAAACTTTTAAAACTTGATACAGGAAAGATAAAAAATAGTTTTTTATCTTCTACTTTTGCTTTTCAAGAACCGCGACTTTTGCCTTGGAAGAATGTGATTGATAATATTGCTTTAGCTCTTAAAGCAAAAGGTGAAAAAACAAACATAGCAGAACAAAAAGCAAAAGATATTGCAATTTTATTTGGCTTACAAGAGAGTGATTTTTCTAAATTTCCAAAAGATTTAAGTGGTGGAATGAAACAAAGAGTATCATTTGCTAGAGCTTTGGTTGTAAATCCTAGTTTGCTTTTTTTAGATGAACCATTTTCAGCTTTAGATATAGGTCTTAAAAAAGAGCTTCAAAATTTATTAATAAAAAATATAGAAAATAATAATTTGAGTATCCTTTTTATTACGCACGATTTGATGGAGGCTATAAAACTGAGTGATAAAATAATTGTTCTAAAAGCACAGCCAATTGGTCATATCAAAAAAATATTTACTATAAATGAAGCAAGAGAAAAAAGAGATGATGAATTTGTATATAGTAAAACTGCAGAGATTTTAAAAGATAAAGATATTATCTCTAGCTTTGAATTGGAGTTAAGATGAGCAGTTCTCACTATTTAAACTATCCAAAAGGTGATTTCCCAATATATTTGGCATATGGATTTCGCCCTATTTTTCTTCTTCTTGCTCCATATATTGTATTAAGCATTATTTTATGGGCTTTTGTTTTCGCAGGGTATATAAATCTTCCAATTGAAAATAGTTTAAATTGGCATATTTATGAGATGATTTTCGGAGTTGGAACTGCTATGATAGTGGCATTTTTTCTAACAGGTTTACCTGAACTTTTTCCTGGAGTTATTCCAATAGTTGGAAGACATTTAGCTTTTATAGTTTTTTGGTGGATTTTGGGAAGATTTAGTTTTTGGTTTATAGACTATTTTGGAATATTTTTTACAGGATTTATAAATATTAGTTTAACGGCATATATATCATATCTTGCAGCAATTCCAGCTTTTCGTGATAGAAATAAAAGGCATACTTCTCTTGCATACTCTATGGTTTCAATAGTTATTATTCAAGCTATCTTTTTTTTAAGCGAATCAAAAATTTTAAATATAGATTCATATAAGATTCTTCTTTTATCTATGATTTTATTTTTGGTTTTAATTTTATTGGCTTTAAGAAGAGTTAGCATGGAGTCAATAAATGAGTTATTAAATCAAGAAAATATAAATGAAATATTTTTAGCAAAATCTTTTAGATACAACCTTGCTATATTTTGTCTTCTTTTATATGGTTTTGTTGAACTCTTTTTTCCAAATAATTCAACTTTAGCTTATATTTGTTTTGCTTGTGGTTCAGCTACTTTTGCTCTTTTAAACGATTTTGTTTTAAAAGATAATAATATTTTATTTAAACCTTTCGTTTTATACATAATCTCTACAATTTCTATAACTGCTATTGGATTTTTCTTTTTAGGTTTTAACTACCTTTTTGAGTTAAATATCACAAACCACTTTAGACATTTTTTAACAACAGGAAGTTTTGGAATGGTTTTTTATGTAATTATGATTATAGTATCAACGATTCATACAGGAAGAAAAATTTTCACAAATTGGGCTTTAACTTTGGGTTTAATTTTAATAATTATTGCAACATTTATGAGAGCTTTTATTCCATTTTACATTGAATATAGTATGACTTTATATATTCTATCTTCAATTATTTGGGCAATACCTTTTATAATATATATAAAAATATTTTTCCCATTTCTACTACAAGTTCGAGCTGATGGAATAAAAGGTTAAAAATAATAAAGAAAAAGGATTTATTTATGAAAAAAATAGTTTTAGTGTTTACACTTTTATTAAACTTATTTGCAAAAGATGAGAATACAATAGTAATAGCAGGACCAATAGCAAGTGTATCTCATCCAATACTTTATATGATAGAACAAAATGCTTTAAAAGATATTGGAAAAAAAATAGAGTTTAAACTTTGGAATAATCCTGATGAACTAAGAGCCTTAATACTTAAAAAAGAGGTTGATTTTATAGCTCTTCCTACAAATGTAGCTGCAAATTTATACAACAAAGGTATAGATTTGAAGTTATTAAATGTTTCAACTTGGGGAATTTTAGGAGTTGTTAGTCGTGATAAAAATTTAAAAAACATAGAAGATTTTAAAAATAAAGAAATTATTGTTCCATTTAGAGCTGATATGCCTGATATTATTTTTCAAGCACTTATAAAAAAAGCAAATCTTAATATAAAAAAAGATTTTAAATTAACATATGTTGCAACTCCTATTGATGCTATGCAAATGTTAATTTTAAGAAGAGCAGATCATGCACTTTTAGCAGAACCTGCAATTTCTATTGCATTGAGAAAAACAGGCTCTTTTCCTGTTAAGTTAATAGCCCCTGATTTATATAGAAGTGTTGATTTACAAAAAGATTGGGGAAGATTATTTGAAGTTGAACCAAAAATTCCACAAGCAGGATTAGCAATCATTGGTGAAACAAAAGGAAAAGAGCAGTTGATTACTAAAATATTAGAAGAGTATGAAAAAGCTATAAACTGGTATAAATCAAATCAAAAAGATGCTAGTGAACTTGTAGTTAAAACACTACCTATGTTGGAGGTTAATGGTTTAGCTGATTCAATTGATTATATTAAATTTGAAAATATAAATGCTCAAAATAGTAAAAAAGATTTAGAGTTTTTCTTTAGTGTATTACTTGAAAATGATAGTAAAATAATTGGTGGGAAGTTACCAGATGATAATTTTTACTACAAATAAAAAAGGCTTGAGATAAAATCTCAAGCCTTTTTATTTTTATTAAATCTGGTTAGATTTAAAAGCTTACCCTAAAAATGGATTTGCATAAAGTGCGATCATAGCAATAACAAGTGCATAAATAACTTGTGCTTCAATCATAGCTAATGCAATAAACATTGTAGTCATTAATTTTCCACCAAGACCTGGGTTTCTAGCAGTTCCAGCAATAGTTGCAGCAGCAGTATTACCCATACCAATAGCTCCACCAAGAGCAGCTAATCCAAGTCCAATTCCAGCAGCAACTACAGAGTATGCTTTTAAAGTCTCATTTGCAACTGCAGCATCTGCAGCAAATGCAAAACCAGCGAATGCTAGTACTAAAAGAACGATTTTTTTCATCTTAAATCCTTATAAATATTTTCAAAGTCTGTTCGGCTTGCGTATCCCTACAAAGTACTTTGATGGCTGAGATTATATTTTAAGTAAACTAAAAGTAAGATAAAGCAATTTAAACTTTGGGAAGTGATTTATGAAAAAATTTATATTAATTATATTTATTTTTGTTATTTCTATATTTGGAATATTTTATATGCTTTTTTTTACGAAGATTGGAAACAGCACTATTTCTAAATATATCGAAAATAGTTTTAATGAAAAACAAAATGATTTCAAACTAAAATTTGATACTTTTATAATAGATACAAATAATATAAATTTAGTTGCAAATATAAATGATAGTTCTAAAGTAAAAATAGATGGAAAAATAAACTCTTTATTTGATTTAAAAGCAGAATTTATCTATAAAATAGATATAAAAGATTTATCGATTTTTAATAATATTGTACAAAAAGAGTTAAAAGGCTCTTTAGAAGCAAATGGTGATTTAATTACAAAAAATGGATTAAGTACAATAATAGGAACTTCAAATATAGCAAACAGCTCAACAAAATATGAGATAAATCTAAATAAAAGAGATATAAAAAGCTTAGATTTAGATATTAAAAATGCAAATATAGATGAACTTTTAGCACTTTTAAGTGAGCCTATTTATAGTTTTGGGAAACTAAATCTAAATGCTAAACTTATAAAAAATAGTAGTAATTTTTTTAATGGTGATTTTTTATTTGATATAAATGATGGAAAAATAAACAATGAAATAGTTCAAAAAGAGTTTAATTTCCCTATAAAGCAGACTATAACTTATAATTTAAAAAGCTTAAATAAACTAGAAAATACAAATGTTTTAAGTGATATAAAACTAATTTCAAGTTTAGCAAATTTAGATATGAAAAATTTGATTATTGATTTAGTTACAAAAGATATAAGCTCTAACTATTTTTTAGATATTTTAAATTTAAGACAAATTGAAGAGTTTATAAATATTGCATTAAACGGAGATTTAAAAGTAGTTGGTAACATAAATAAAAATCAAAAAACTCTAAAAATAGATGGAAATTCAAATATTGCTGATGGGGTTGCAAACTTTGTACTTTTGGATGATAATTTAGATTTAAAGTTAAAAGATGCAAACTCTTTAAAACTTTTATATATTTTAAATAAAGATCAGTTTTTTAACTCAAATTTATCTTTAGATTCAAATTATAATATTATCTCAAAGATCGGAAATATAAATATTGAAGTTAAAAATGGTAATTTTATAAAAAATGACTTTATTCAAAAAATAGAAGATTTTACAAAAATAGATTTAAGTAAAGAGATATTTGAATCTGGAACTATAAATAGCAAGATTGATAACAAAAAAATATACTCAAATCTTCATTTAACATCTAAAAAAAGTGATATTAAATCAAAAGATAGTTTTATAGATTTTAATAAAAATATAATAGATACGAAACTAGATATAAATCTAAATAAAAATATATTTTCTGTAAAACTTGAAGATGATTTAAATAAACCTAAAATAATAGTAGATGTACAAGATTTAATAAAAAATATTTTAGAAAAAAAATTAGATAAGTATATAAATAAAGAGGATGATGCACAAAAAATTGAGCTTTTAAAAGGAATCAAATCTCTTTTTTAATATCTTGATAATTATTATCATTTTAAGTAAACTCAAAGTTTTTTTTAGATTTAATTTTAAAAAAATTTAATATTACAAGGATTTTAAAATGAGATTTACTAATAAGCTTTTAGTCTCTTTATCAATTGCTGCTTCTTTAGCAATAAGTTCAGGTGCTGTTACTTCAAAAAACGAGACAACTTCTAATGTTTCAAAAAACTTATCATTTCTAGAAAGCTATTCAAATATAGCTCTTGACAATTACACAGATGCACTAAAAGATGCAAAGAATTTAAAAATTTCTATTGATAAATTTGTTTCAAATCCAACTCAAGAAAATCTTGATAGTGCAAAAAAAGCTTGGTTACAAGCAAGAGAGTCATATGGAAGTACTGAAATTTTTAGGCTTTCAAATGGTCCAATTGATGCTGAAGATGGTTGGATAGCAGAAACTTATGGTGCTTTAGAGGGACAAATTAATGCTTGGCCACTTGATGAAAATATGATTGATTATACTATTGATGCAGATGGAAAAAGAACATCTGGAAATATTATTGACACTATTGGAAAGTTTAATCCAGGTGGTGAAGAATCAAAAGAAGTTGATGTTACAAAAATTACAGTTGAAGCTTTAACAGAACTTAATGAAAATGGTGGAGAAGCAAATGTTTCAACTGGTTACCATGCTATTGAGTTCTTGCTTTGGGGACAAGATCAAGATTATAACAACTTCTTAGAAGATAAAATTACAAACGGCTCAATGGTAGCTGGTTTAAGACCAATTAGTGATTTTACAACAGACAAAGATGCAAAAAGAAGATTAGAGTATTTAAGTGTTGTTACACAAAAATTAGTTGAAGATTTAAGTGTTGTTACAAGTGCTTGGGAAAAAGATATTAAAGGTAATGCTGGACTTTATAGAGCGGCTCTTTTAGGTAAATTAAAAGGTAAAGAAAAAGATAAAAATTTAGATAAAAAAGAGACAATGAAACAAATTATTGCTGGAATGGGTGTATTTATAAAATCTGAACTTGCAAACGAAAGAGTTGCTGTTGCTGTTTTAACTCCTAGCGAAGAAGATGAGCACTCTTGCTTCTCTGATAATACTCATAGAGATTTAGTAAAAAACTATGAAGGATTTAAAAATATTTTAACTTCTACATATAATGGTAAAAAATATGGAGAATCTCTACTTGATTCACTAAATAAAGATGATAAAAACAGAGTTTTAAAACTTATGAGTGATATTGAAGAAAAAATAGATAGTGTAGATAAAATTGCAAAAACGCAAGCTCACTTTGACTACCAAATCAAACCAGAGCATCCACAAGCAAAAGTTTTAGTAAAACTTAAAAATGAGCTAAGAAAATTAGGTGATGAGATGATAACTGTTGCAAAAGCAAATAATATCAAACTATCAACAGATGATGTTACAGATCCAGAAGAGACAAAACTGTAAATGAAATCTATAAAAAAGATTATATTTTTAAAAAGCCTTACTGCAATATTTTGCATAGGGCTTTTTGCATTTAATCTTGAAAATAATTATATATCAAATGAAAAACATAGTAAGCTACTTTTAAAACCAATTGATGGTTTAAATAATGAACAAACTGATATTTTTATGTTAGGAAGAAGCTTTTTTAATATTCCTTGGGTAAAAGCACCTAGTGTTACAACTGCACGAGATGGATTAGGACCACTTTTTAATGCAAATAGTTGTATCTCTTGTCACCCAAAAAATGGTCGTGGAGAACTTTTTACTAAAGATAATTTAACTTCAAGAGCTTTAATTGCAAGATTGTCAATAAAATCAGATGATAGTTTTCAGCACAAAGATATTTTAAAGAAAAAAGGATTTATTCCAGAGCCTGTTTATGGAGAACAATTAGCCATTAATGGTAATTTGAAAGTTCCTTTTGAAGGAAATATTAAAATAGATTTTGAAGATTTTGAAGTTAAATTCCCAGATGGTGAAACAGTGATTTTACAAAAACCAAAATATAGTTTAGAAAATCTAAATTATGGAGAGCTCAAAGAAAATAGTGTAATTTCATATAGGCTAGCTCAAAGTTTAAATGGTATAGCTTTGATAGATTTAATAGATGAAAAAGAGATTTTAAAAAACCAAGATATTGATGATAAAAATGGTGATGGAATAAGTGGAAAAGCAAATTTTGTATATTCACCAATTTCAAAAAAATATGAGCTAGGAAGATATACTCACAAAGCTAGTGTTGCAAAACTAAAAGAGCAAGTTGCATTTGCAGCTTCAAATGATATAGGACTTACAACAACAATTGAACCAAACAAAAAATGTACAAGCTTCCAAAAAGAGTGCCTAGAAGCTTCTAAAGCAAAAGAGATAATCGATCTTCCAGATGAAAGATTAGAAGCGATAACTTATTATTTAAGAAATCTAAAAACTTATAGTGCAAATAAAAACCGAAAGGAGTATAAAGAGGGATTTGCTATTTTTGAAGCTATTAGTTGTTCAAAGTGCCATATAAGTAGCTTTACGACAAAATTAGGTTTTGAAATATCTCCATTTTCAGACTTTTTACTTCATTATATGGGTGAAGATTTAGCAGATGGAAGAGTTGAATTTGAAGCAAATGAAAAAGAGTGGAGAACTGCACCACTATGGGGAATATCTTTGCATGAAAAAATAACAAAAAACAAACCTAGACTGCTTCATGATGGAAGAGCTAGAAATTTTGAAGAAGCTATTTTATGGCATGGTGGAGAGGCAAAACAAAGCCGTGAATCATATATGAATTTAGATAAAAACCAAAGAGAAAAACTAATTAAATTTTTAGAGGAGTTATAGTGAAAAAAATATTTTTAATAATATTTTTAACAGGAGTTCTTTTTGCAAATGAAACAATTTTTCAAAGTGTTATAAAAAATGTAGCACTAAAAGATACACAAAGTGCTATAAATAGTGCAAAAAAACTACAAAAAGAGTTAAATGATGAAAACTTTACAAAGTTTTTAAAAGATTGGAAAAGAGTTGAAGCAAACTATCTTGCTGGGGAAATAAATAGCGATTATTTAGATACTCCAAGATATATTGATGTTTTTAACAATTTAAAAGAGGATTTAAATTCTCAAATGCAAAGAGTTATAGATGGCAATTTGGATATAAAAAAAGCACTATTTAAAAACTCATTTAAAACTATAAATGCTTTGGAATATCTGCTTTACTCTTCAAAAGAGTTAAATGATAGAAAAAAAGAGATAGGAAGAGAGATTTTAAACTCAATTATAAAAAATCTTGAAGATATAAAAACTGTTTATGAAACTTATCTAAAAAATCCAATAATAAAAGATGATGACAATGCAAAACTTATAAATACACTTGTTGCATCTTCTTATAGACTAAAAGAGTGGAGAATTGGAAATCCAGCAGGATTTTCAACAAAATATAAAAATGATGCAAAAAATAGTAGAGCTGAGTATTTCTTAAGCCAAAACTCTTTTGAAGCTATAGATTCAATTTTAGATGCTCAAAAAGAGATGATTGCAAAGGAAGGTTATATAAATCTTCTTAATTTAGCAAAAGATAAAAATGCAACAAATGAGCTAGAAGCTGTTATTGCAAAAATAGATGAAGCAAAAAAAGAGTTAAAATCTCTTCCTAAAGATGATTTTACAAATGCAAAAAAACTTTTTGATTTGGCTTCACAAATTCATGATTTATACTATATTACAATTATTGATAAATTGGGACTTAAAGCTGAAATTTTAGATGCAGATGGAGATTAAACCTTGGACTATTTTGCCTTTGATTTTTTAACAAATCCAAACAAAAGAGTCTATTGGCTCTATTTGCTGGCTTCAAGTTTTTTGGCATTTATCTACTACTATTTTTTAAAAAAAAATAGAAAAGTTATATTATCTTCAAAATTGTGGTTACATCCTAGTGCAAAACTTGATTATATTTACTTTTTTTTAGCAAATTTAGTAAATATTTTTTTGCTTGTTCCTTTTATTTTAAGTGCAAAAAATGTGGCACTTTTTACAAATAAATTTTTATATCAAAATTTTGGATTTATAGAGTTTAACTCTTTTTCATATTTTGAAATTACAATATTTTATACAATAGCTATTTTTATTTTTAGTGATTTTACTAGATATTGGTTACATAGATTTTTACATACCATTCCATTTTTATGGGAGTTTCATAAAGTTCATCATAGTGCAAAAGTTTTAACACCTATTACATTTTATAGAGTTCATTTTGTTGAAAATTTTCTTTTTGGGCTTAGATATTCGCTAAGTGTTGGTTTTGTAACAGGAATTTTTATATATTTATTTGGTGCAAAAATAAATATATATATGATTTTTGGAGTAAATGCTTTAGTATTTATATCTTCAATTTTTGGTTCAAATTTAAGACACTCACATGTTCCATTTTCATATTTTTCCTTTATAGAAAAATGGTTTTTATCTCCAAAACAGCATCAAATCCATCATGATAAAAAGCATTTTAATAAAAATTATGGTGGTTATATAGCTATTTGGGATAGAGTTTTTGGAACACTAGCTCTTTCAAAAGATGTAAATGTTCTAAAATTCGGACTTAGAAAAAATCAGATGAGTGAATATATAAGCATAAAAGATTTATATTTTAGACCATTTATAAATTTATTAAAAAAAGGAGGATTTTATGAAAAAATTAGTTTTAATAACAATATTTTTAGGAATAGAGTTACTAGCAAATAATATATCAAAAGAGGATTTAGGTAAAGCACTTTTTTTTGATGTTAATTTATCAAAAAATAGAACTCAAAGTTGTGCAACTTGTCACAATCCAGAAGCAGCATTTATAGATGATAGGGATAATGGTGTTTCAAAAATGGCATCTTTAGGTGATGATTTAAAATCTTTAGGTGATCGTCAAGCTCCAACAGCTTCTTATGCAAAATTTTCTCCAGATTTTCATTTTAATGCAAAAAAAGGGTTTTATGTAGGTGGTCAATTTTGGGATGGAAGAGAGGCAACTTTGGAAGGACAAGCTGGTGGTCCACCACTAAATCCTATTGAAATGGGAATAAAGAGTAAAAAAGAGGTAGTTGATAGATTAAAAGAGAATAGTTTTTATGTAGAGAGTTTTAAATCTCTATTTGGAAAAGATATTTTTAAAAATGATGAAAATGCTTATATAGCAATGACACAAGCGATTGCTAGTTTTGAAAGAAGTGATGAATTTTCTACTTTTGACTCAAAGTATGATAGATATTTAAAAGGAGAGTATGATTTAACTCCTCTTGAAGATTTAGGAATGTCAATATTCTTCTCAAACAACAATAACTCTTGTGCTTCATGTCATGTTTTAAAAGGAGAAGGAAAAGCTGGTGAAATATTTACAAACTATGAGTTTCATAATATTGGAGTTCCCGTAAATAATGAATTAAGAGAGAAAAATGGTATAAATGAAAAAGATTTAGGTTTAGCAGCAAATCCAAATATTAAAAATAAAGATGAAAATTTAGGAAAATACAAAACTCCAACTCTAAGAAATGTTGCAGTTACTGCTCCGTATATGCATAATGGTGTATTTAAAGATTTAAGAACGGTTGTTGAATTTTATGATAAATACAATAATAAAGAGAGAACTTTAAATCCTGAAACAAAAAAACCTTGGGATGAGCCTGAACATAAAGATACAATTTCATTAAAAGAGCTAAAAGCAAATGCTCAAACTGATAGAAAAATAGATGCTTTAGTAGCATTTATGAAACTTTTAACAGATAAAAGATATGAACATCTAATAAAAGATTGAAAAAAAGGTGAGTTAGCCCTCACCTTTTTTAAATTTTTAATATTATATAGATTCTAAAATCTCAATTTTGATTATTTCATCACCTTGTTTTATAGCATCTAAAGTTTTAAAACTACTATTTTGAGTTACTTCAATTTCTCCAAAAACAGTATGGTTACCATCTAAATGTGGACAAGGTACAAAACATATGAAAAATTGACTACCACCTGTATCTCTTCCTGCATGTGCCATTGAAAGGCTTCCTCTTTTATGATTTTGTTTAGGAGCATTCACTTCACATTTTATAGCCCACTCTGGTCCACCCATACCTGATTTTTGTGGACATCCACCTTGTGCCATAAAACCAGCTATTACTCTATGAAAATTTAATCCATCATAAAACCCATCATTTGCCAAAGTTACAAAATTTGCAACTGTATTTGGTGTCTCTTGGTTAAAAAGTTTTATTAAAATCTCTCCATTTTTTGTAGTGATTTTTGCATAATTAAATTTTGCAAGTTCCTCTTTTGTATAGTTATACTCTTTTAACTCTTTTCCAAATCTATTTGTACTCATAAATATCCTTTTTTTTAATTTTCTAAATTTATATCCTCTTTAGGGGATAAGTAGTTCAGTTTTATAAGATTTTGAATAATCTCTTTAAAAACTGGAACTGCTGATTGTGCTGCATAATAGTGTGGTCTGATTGGATTTGGGTTTATTACAGTAACTCCAATAGTATATGAATTACCTTTATCATCATTTACAAAACCAACAAAAGATGATATATATTTTTTCAAATACCCAGCTCCACCTGCAATTTGAGCTGTTCCTGTTTTTCCACCAATTTCAAGTCCCTCTATTCTAGCGCTTCTTCCTGTTCCTTCTTGAACAGTTTTTATAAGCATTCTTTTCATCTCAGCTGCTGTCTCTTTTGAAATAACCTGTTCTGGTTCGTGAAAAAATGGAGATTGATATTTAACATTATTTCTAGTTAAATAAGATACTATTTGTGGTGTAACCATAGCTCCATCATTATTAAAAACACTATATGCTTTTATTAATTGAATAAAAGTTGAAGTCATACCTTGACCAAAAGATACTGTTGCTTTATAAATATTTGGTCTTTTTTGTTTATCTCCAACAGAAAATTGCCAAAGTTTTGGCATAACACCTCTTTTTTCATAGGGTAAATCTATTCCTGTTTTTCTCGTAAATCCAAATTTTTTCATACCTTCATAAAACTCTGGTCCTGTCAATCTTTGTGCAATTTGAAGTGTTCCTATATTTGATGAAAAGATTACAATATCATCAATAGAAAGGTTCCCTTTTGGAAATGCATGGTCATCTTTTATTGTAAATTTTCCAAAAGGATAAGCACCTTTTGCGTGAGTTTGATTATAAGCTGAAAAATACTCATTTTTTCTAACAACACCTTTATCCAAAGCTAAAGATATTGACAAAGGTTTCACAACAGAACCTGGTTCAAACTGATACTCAATAGCATTTACATTTAGATATGGAATATCACTTTGTTTTATATTTTCAGGATTAAATCTATTTGAACTAGCCATTGAAATTATTTTTCCAGTACGACTCTCCATAATTGTAAGCAAAATCTCATCTGCTTTTGTTCTAATTTTATGATTATCTAGCGTTGTTTCATTGTTTTTTTGAAGTTTCAAAGGTATATTTAGATTTAAACTATAACCATCAATTCTATGTTCCATTATTGAATTTTTATCAAAATATATATAAGAGATTACATCTCTATAACCTTTTAAAATACCATCTTTTGCTTCATTTAGCTTTTGATCATAAGATCTCTCTAAGCCTTTTACTCCATCAACTTTTGTTTTACCTGTTTGCGACTCTATTTTTTTAATATAACCTAAAACAGGAGTTAAAGTATCATCATAAGAAAATGTTCTTTTTTCTCCACTCTCACTAACTTCTAATCTTCTAATTAAACTTAAACTACCACCTTTTCGTGGTACAAAAACGTTTAGTTGATTTAATTTTATATCAAGCTCTCGTAAGTTTTTTGCTGCTCTTGAATCTATATTATATGAAAGTACTAAAAGTCCAGGGTTTTTCTCTACTTCTTTAAATTTTTCACTCAAAGTTTTATAATCTATTCCACTATAAATGGAAAAAAGTATCATAAAAAGCTCTTTTTTGTCTGGATTTAAATATCTTGTATCAACAGATGCTTTATATATTTTTTTAGAGCTAACTAAATTAAAGCCATCTTCACTAATAATATTTCCACGAACAGCTAATTCACTCTTTTCACCAGTTAAAGTAGGAAGGGTTCTTTTTTCATGAATAGTTCTATATATAGAGAAAAGTACAATAAAAATTCCAAAAGAAAGTAGTAAAAGCAAAATTAAGATTTTCTTTGTTTTTTGTTTAATTTCTAAAAGTTTATAATCTATTTGCATTTTTTTGAAGACATCTTTATCCATAATGTTATATAATAAAGCATGGATTATATCAAAAATAAGATTAAATTATTAACTACAGGCGAAAACCTAAGAGAGCCAGATTACTTTTTGTTTATTTTGGTTTCTATGCTTATTATTGTAAGCATAGTTTTTTCATATTCGCTTACTATTTATACTGTTGAATTTTTAGGTTATGGACAGTTTCACTATATTTTAAGACAAGGTTTAGTTGGGATATTTTGTATATACCTAATGTGGTGGATGGCAAGATTAAATCCTAATAAAATAATGCATAGAACAGGAATGACACTATTTGGTGTTGGACTTTTTCTAATGGTTATTATGCCTTTTCTACCAGCTTCTTTAGTTACTGCTTCAGGTGGAGCTAATAGATGGATTAGGCTTCCTGGAATATCTTTATCTCCTGTTGAGATATTTAAAATAGGTTTTATATATTTTTTATCTTGGTCATTTTTTAGAAAAGTTATTCATCAACCAAAGAAAGGTCTTTTTGGCGATTTATTACTACTTTCTCCATACTTTTTAGTATTTATTTTTATTGTTTTTTTAATTGCTGTTTTACAAAAAGATTTGGGACAAGTTGCACTACTAACTATTATTATGCTTACTTTAATTATATTTGCAAATAGATCTTTAAAAATTATCTTTGCATTAATTCTTATAGCTATTGTAGGAATGATAGTTCTAATAGCAGCAGCACCTCATAGAATAAATAGAATTCACTCTTGGTGGTCTATGGTTCAAGATGGTATTTTATCAGTTCTTCCATCAACATTTGAGCAGTATTTGAGAATAAAAAACTTACCAGAACCATATCAAGTATCACACTCTTTAAATGCTATTCACAATGGTGGATTTTTTGGACAAGGTATCTCTTTGGGAGATTTAAAAGTTGGATTTTTAAGTGAAGTTCACACGGACTTCGTTCTTGCTGGAATAACTGAAGAGATAGGTTGGCTTGGAATATTTGTTATAACTACTATTTTAATGCTAGTTATTTTAAGAATTTTAGCAATTAGTAGAAAAGTTGATAGTAAAATTTTCCATCTTTTTACGACAGGAATTGCTCTTATGATTATTGTTGCATTTTTAATAAATGGTGCTGGAATTTCAGGAATAATACCTATAAAAGGTATTGCCGTTCCATTTTTATCATATGGAGGTTCATCTTTAATTACAAGCTCATTTGCTATAGGATTAGTTCTTTCAATTAGTAGAACTGTAAAAAAATATGAACCACAAAAAAGTGTTATAAAAGAAAAACCTAAAAGGATAATTATTAGATGAGTAAAGTTGTTGTAATAACAGGTGGAGGAACTGGAGGTCATCTAAAAATTGCTGATGTTTTTATATCTGAATTTAAAAAAAGAGGTTTTGAAGTTGTTTTTATAGGTTCAAGCTATGGGCAAGATAAATTTTGGTTTGAAAATGATGATAGATTAAAAGAGAAGATTTTTTTAAATACAAGTGGAGTTGTAAATAAAAGAGGAATAGCTAAGATTTTTTCACTTTTAAATATATTTTACAAAGCTATCTTTTGTTTTAAGATTTTAAAAAAATATAGAGTACAAAAGCTTGTATCTGTTGGTGGATTTAGTGCAGCAGCAGCTTCACTTGCAACTATATTTAAAAAAGATTGCAATCTATATTTACATGAACAAAACTCAAAAATTGGGGCTTTAAATAAAATCACTTTAAAATATACAAAAAGAGCTTACTCGTCTTTTCATGATTTTTCACCAATAAAAGATTATCCAGTTGATAGCAAATTCTTTGAAAACTCAAGGGTGAGAAAAGAGGTAAAAACTATTGCATTTTTTGGTGGTTCTCAAGGAGCAGTTGCAATTAATAACTTTGCTTTAAAAGTTGCACCAAAATTAAATGAAATGGGTATAAAAATAGTTCATCAAGCTGGAAAAAATGACTTTTTAAGAGTAAAAAGTGAGTATGAGAAAATAGGAATAAATGCAGATGTTTTTGATTTTTCAAAAGATATTTTAGCAAAAATGAGTGAAGCAGATTTTTGTGTAAGCCGAGCTGGTGCTTCAACACTTTTTGAACTTTGTGCAAACAATCTTCCAACTTTTTTTATACCATTTAAATATGCAGCACAAAATCATCAATACTACAATGCAAAAGCTTTGTTTGAGAAAAATCTATGTTTTTTGCAAAGTGAAGATGAGCTAGATGAGAACTACTTTTTTGAGTGTTTAAATAGCAATATAGAGAAAATTAGCACTGGTTTAAAAGAGTTTATTAAACCAAATGCTGTAGAAAAAATTGTAGATGATATTTTAAATAATTAAAATATCATCAATATTAATATTCCAAAAATAATTCTATAAATTCCAAAAGCTACAAAGGTAAATCTCTCTAAAAACTTTAAAAACAGTTTTATTACCAAATACGCAACAACAAAAGATGTAACAAAACCAACAGCTAGGTTTATAAAATTTCCATCTTGAAGTATCTGCGCGTGGTGTTTATAAACATCATAAAAAGTTGTAGCACACATAACAGGAACAGCTAGTAAAAAAGAGAATTCAGCACTTGCTTTTCTATTAAATCCTACAAGCATAGCTCCAATTATACTAGCACCAGCTCTGCTAGTACCTGGTATTAGTGCAGCTATTTGAGCAATACCAATAAACAAAGCTTGTTTATAACTCACATCTTCAACATCTGTTATATGTTTTTTATTCTCATCATAAAACTTCTCAACTATTAAAAAGACAATACCGCCAATAATAAACATCCAAGCTACAATCTCTATAGAAAAGAGAGCTTTTATTTGGCTTGAGAAAATAAATCCAACAATTCCTATAGGTAAAAATGCTAGTGCAATTTTCATCCATAAATTTATATGTTTAAATGTAAATTTAGATGGATATATAAAAACCAAAGCCATAATAGCAGCAAATTGAATAATAATCTCAAAAGCTTTATTTACATTGTTTTGTTCAATTCCCAAAAACTCACTTAAAACTATTAAGTGTCCCGTTGATGATACTGGTATAAACTCAGTAACTCCTTCTATGATTCCTAGCCAAATTGCATCAAATATATTCAAATAATCCCCTTTTGTTTTGTAAGTTTTAAAAATAGTTTTAAAGCTCGTTTCTCTTTATACCCAATATCATAATCAATTTTTGTGAGATAATCCAAAATATTTTTCTTTGAAATACCACTTCTTTTTGAGTACTGCTCTAAAATATATTGAGGAATTTTGATTTTTCTTTTATCAAAATTTTTTGTAAGTTTTTTTAATCTACTCTCATATTTGTTGTAGCATAAAACAGCAAATACAAAAGGAAGATTATATCTATTTTGCCACTGTTTAGCTAAATCTATAAACTCTTCATCTTTGTTGTTATGATAAAACTTTAAAGCCTTATCTCCAATGATTACTTCGCCATCTAGTTCTAAAACTTTTGCTAGTGCATTTGAAGTTTTTGATTGAAAATCATCTCTATTTTTTCTATTTGGTAAGATTAAAACAGAATCCACATAATCTCTTGCAATTATTCCAAAATCAAGAAATTTCTCATTTCTTGAACCAATTGAAGAGATGAAAGCACTGTGTACTTTTCGTTTCTTAAAACGGTTTGTAATTTTTGATGGATAAGATTTTTTGTACTCAATACTTGACTTAAGTTGATTTGATTTTATATTTTTTTTGATATAAATGTGAAAAGGTAATAGGTTTATAAAATCAATCTTTGAGAATATCATAAAATTGTTGCCTTTAGTCTTTAAAATTAAAGTTGATATAATAGTATAAAAATAATTAGAAGGTATTAAAATGGTAAAAGTAGAGTTCTTAGGACCTATAAATAAAGAGAGTATAGATTTAGATATAAAAAATTTAAGTGAGTTGTCAAATATTTTAAAAAATGATGAAAAAATATCTTCTTGGCTTGAAACTTGTGCAGTTGCTGTGAATGATACTTTAGTTTTTTCAAAAAACTTTGAGCTAAAATCTGGTGATAAAATTTCACTTCTTCCTCCTGTTTGTGGTGGTTGAAATGTTTACGAAAGATTTACAAATACACAAAGGTAATTTACCAATAGAAAAGATTCACAACTCTTGGTATGAGAAATATAAAAACCTAAATTATGGTGCGTTTATAACTTTTGTTGGCGTTGTAAGAGATGAAAATGGAATAGATGGTCTATCTTTTGATATTTATGAACCTATTTTAAACTCTTGGTTTGCTTCATGGCAAGAAAAAGCAAAAAAAGAAAATGCAATAGTTTTTATGGCTCATAGTATTGGAGATGTAAAAAATCACGAAAGCTCATATATAGCTGGTGTTTGTAGCCCAAAAAGAAGAGTTGCTTTAGAGCTAATAGATGAATTTGTAGAAGATTTTAAAAAAAATGCTCCTATTTGGAAATATGATATTTTAAACAATCAAAGAATTTATGCAAAAGATAGAAGCCAAAAAATAGACGGAGCTGGGATTTTATCATGAATAAAAAATTAAGAGTAGATTTGCACAATCACACAACACTTTGTAACCATGCAACAGGAACAGTTGAAGAGTATGTAAAAAGAGCAATAGAACTAGGAATTGATGAGTATGGATTTGCATGTCATGCTCCTATGAATTTTGATCCAAAATATAGAATGAAACTCGAAGAGAGAACCCTTTATGAATCTTGGATAAATGAAGCAAAAGAGAAGTATAAAGATAAAATCAAAGTTTTATTAGCCTATGAAGTTGATTATTTAAATGGCTTTATGCTTGATGAGATTTTAAATGCAAATGTAGATTATCTAATAGGTTCAGTTCACTTTTTACAAAATAAAAATGAGATGTGGGGATTTGATAATCCTGAATTTATTGGTGTTTATAAAAGTGTTGATATAGATAAAATTTGGGAAGATTACTTTGATGCAATTGAAGCTATGGCAAAAACGAACTATTTTCAAATAGTTGGGCATTTGGATTTGATAAAAGTTTTCAAATTTTTACCAAAAAAAGATGTTAGATTAATTGCAAAAAATGCCTTAAAACAGATAAAAAAATCAAATATGATTTTGGAGCTAAATCCAGCAGGATTAAGAAAACCAATAGGAGAGACCTATCCTTCAAAAGCACTTTTAGAAGAGGCTTTTGATTTAGGAATTAATATAACATTTGGTTCAGATGCACATAGTGTTGAGCATGTTGGTTTTGGATATAGTGAAATCAGTTCTTTGGCAAAAGAGCTTGGATACACAAAATGTGCTACTTTTTATAAAAAAGAGATGAATTTAATCGAGTTTTAGATAAAATGGCAACTTAAAAATTTTTGGAGTTAAAAAATGGGAAAATTTGTAAATAATATAGAAGAGTTTTTTAAGTTTTGTAGTGAAAATGAAGTAAAATTTGTAGATTTTAGATTCACAGATTTAAAAGGTATGTGGCATCATGTAACTTACAATATTAAAGCTGTAAATAAAGATTTACTAGCAAATGGAATGCCTTTTGATGGTTCATCAATCGATGCTTGGCAACCAATTCATAAATCAGATATGATCTTAAAACCAGATGTTCCAACTGCATTTTTAGACCCATTTACAGCTGATAGTACGATAATTGTAATTTGTGATGTTTATGACATATATGAAAATCAAATGTATGAAAAATGTCCAAGATCAATTGCAAAAAAAGCAGTTGAATATCTAGCAGAAGCAAATATTGGTGATGTTGCATATTTTGGTCCTGAAAATGAGTTTTTCGTTTTTGATGATGTAAAAATTATAGATAGCGTAAATGAATCTTATTTTAAAGTTGATTGCGAAGATGGAGAATGGAATGATGCAAAAAACTATGAGGGTGGAAATATAGGTCACAGAGCAAGACTTAAAGGTGGATATTTTCCAGTAGCTCCAATTGATAATGGAGTTGATATAAGAGCTGAAATGATGCAAGTTTTAGAGCAAGTTGGTCTTGAAGTAACACTAGGTCACCACGAAGTAGCTCAAGGTCAACACGAGATTGGTATTGTTTTTGGAGATTTAATTGAAGCTAGTGATAATGTTCAAAAACTAAAATATGTTATTAAAATGGTAGCTCATCTAAATGGAAAATCTGCAACATTTATGCCAAAACCACTTTATGGAGATAATGGAAGTGGAATGCATGTTCATCAAAGTATCTGGAAAAATGGAAAAAATCTATTCTACAAACAGGGTGAATATGGAAATTTAAGTGATATTGCAAGATGGTATATTGGTGGAATTTTTAAACATGCACGAACACTTGCAGCATTTACAAATCCATCTACAAACTCTTACAAAAGATTAATTCCTGGATTTGAAGCACCTTCAATTTTAACTTATTCGTCACAAAATAGAAGTGCTTCTTGTAGAATTCCTTATGGAGCAGGAGAAAAAGCAACAAGAGTTGAAATGAGATTTCCAGATTCAACAGCTTGTCCATATTTAGCATTTTCAGCTATGTTAATGGCTGGACTTGATGGAATAAAAAATAAATATGAACCAATTGGTCCTATGGATGATGATCTGTTTGAGCTATCTTTAGATGAGATTAGAGAAAGGGATATTCCTCAAATGCCTCATACATTAAGAGGTTCTTTAGAGGCTCTTATTAGACATAATGATTTCTTAAGACCTGTATTTACTAAAAAAATGATAGATACTTATCAACATTATAAATTTTCAACTCAAGTTTGGCCTTATGAAGCAAGACCTACGCCATTTGAGTTCAAAACTATGTACTCTTGCTAATTTATTAAGATAAGAGTTTTACTCTTATCTCAATTTTTATTACTTTTACTAAATCTATACCCTTTTTAATAAATTCAATAATCAAAATATCTTATAAATAGTTCATAAACTATTGCTTTCAGAAATTAAGTACTATTTTTGTATAATGTAAGTTATTTATAAAGATTTTGGAGTTTAAAATGAGAGTAATAGAAGGAAGTTTAAGACTAAAAGGAAATGAAAAAGTAGCCATCATAAATGGAAGATTTAACCACATAATAACTGATAGATTAGTAGAAGGTGCAAAAGATTCATTCAAAAGACATGGTGGAAATGAAGAAAATTTAGATTTAATTTTAGTTCCAGGAGCTTTTGAAATACCATTTGCTCTTGAAAAAGCACTATCAAGTGGAAAATATGATGCTGTTTGTTGTGTTGGAGCAGTTATAAGAGGAGCTACTCCTCATTTTGACTATATTAGTGCAGAAGCAACAAAAGGAATAGCAACAGTTGCTTTAAAATATGGAAAACCTGTATCAAATGGTGTTTTAACAACAGATACGATTGAGCAAGCAATTGAACGAGCTGGTTCAAAAGTTGGAAACAAAGGTGCGGAAGCTATGGTTACAATAATAGAGATGCTAGATTTATATAGCGAAATGGGAAAATAATTTGGCAACAAGAACACAAGCAAGAGAGTCTGTAATTGGACTTCTATATGCATATGATTTAGGTAATGAAGAAATAGCAAAATTTGTTGATGATATTTTAGAAGAAAAAAAGATAAGAAATAGTCAAAAAGAGTTCGCTTTAAATCTATTTAATGGAACTATCAAACATATTTCAAAAATTGATGAAGAGATTATAAAACATCTTACTCAAGGTACAATAGAAGATGTAGGAAGTGTTGAAAAATCAATATTAAGACTTGCAATATATGAGATATTATTTGAGAACTTATCAAGAGCAATAGTTATAAATGAAGCAATTGAACTATCAAAAAAATTAGCAAGTGATGGTGCTCCAAAGTTTATAAACGCTATTTTAGACCAAATAAAAATAGAGAAATAAAAGGTCAATTTATGAAAACAAATATGAAACTTTGTGTATCTTTAGATTTAGAAAGCAGTAAAGAGAATCTTGCTTTAGTTGAAAAAATAAAAGATTTTGATATTTGGTTAAAAGTTGGATTTAGAACATATTTAAGAGATGGAAAGAAATTTCTAGAAGATTTAAAGTCTATAAATCCAAACTTCAAAATATTTTTGGATCTTAAATTGTATGATATACCAAATACAATGGCAGATGCAGCAGAAGATATTTCAAACTTTGGACTTGTTGATATGTTTAATGTTCATGCAAGTGCAGGAAAATTTGCGATGCAAACAGTTATGGAAAGAATAAAAAATATTCCAAATAGACCTTTAGTTTTAGCTGTTACTGCTCTTACTTCATTTGATAATAGTAGTTTTAAAGAAATTTATGGAAAAGATATAGATACAAAAGCTAGAGAGTTTGCAAAAGATACATTTGAAGCAGGTCTAGATGGTGTTGTTTGTTCTGCTTTTGAAAGTATTGATATAAAAAATAATACCAATAAAGAGTTCATTACATTATGTCCTGGAATTCGTCCTTTTGGAGAAGATAGTGGAGATCAAAAAAGAGTTGCTGATATAAACTTTTCAAAAGAAAACTTTGTAGATTTCATTGTTGTAGGTCGTCCTATATATAAAAATGAAAATCCAAATGATATAGTAAAGAAAATATTACAAAATATATAAAAAAACAAATGGTTAAGGGATTTTTAAGAGATTTTCTCTTATAATTCCCGTCCTGATTTTATGAACTTAAAATTAGAAACGGACAGTTGGGTGAGTTGGCTGAAACCACCTCCCTGCTAAGGAGACGTACTGGCAACGGTACCGAGGGTTCAAATCCCTCACTGTCCGCCACTGGGTCGTTAGCTCAGCTGGTTAGAGCACTCGGCTCATAACCGAGTGGTCGAAGGTTCGAGTCCTTCACGACCCACCAGCTTAAAAGCCTATAAAAATGCACTTTCAAACAAAAAAATCATAAATATAATTTATCATCAAAATTTATTTTTAATACATTTTTAATACAAGTATTAATTCTTATATAAACTATTATTCAAATTGATTAAATTAAATTCTACTTTTCTATTTAATTTTATCTTACACATAGTATATTTTACACTTAGAAAATTTCTACTTTAAAACTGTCCGAATCACTCCGGCAACCTGTCCGAATAAATCGGCTGGAGCATTAAAGATATTTTTGTTTGATGATATAAAGATTTTGTAATATTTGATAGCTTTGCTATAATTAACACAGAAAATTTATTGATAAATAAACTAGGAGAAAATTTGGAAGAGTTAAGATTTTTATTAGTTGCATTATTCGCATTTTTTGTACTTTATCTATCTTTTAAAGTAAAAAAGAAAAACGAAAATAAAAGCACTAAGTAATTTTTTAATCTCTAAAAATAATAAATCCCTGTTACTTATAAGTAAATAGGGATTTTATAAAATATTAAAATTACTTTTATTTTAAATTTTTATCTTTTTCATAATCAAATTTGCCAACTGCTAAAATTATTCCAATTACCAACATTGTAAGTAGCATAATTGTTACGGTATTAAATTCTAATTGCATTTTATCTTCCTTTATATGATCTGATTCTTTTAATTTTTAGATATTTTTTATATCTGTTAAACTCTCGTTTAAATTTATCATTTAAGTCAATTGCTAGAAGTATTAACATCATAAAACAAAATACAAAAGCTATAGCTATTTGTCCATCATTTATTCCAAAATATATGTTTATTGTAATATAAATAGCTAAAATATAAATATATAATTTAAATGAATTTGCAAAGTTATATAAAAAAATAAATAAAAATTTATCTAATCTATTTATTGGTAACATTTTTAATCCTTTATTTCACATTTTGTAACAGGAATTGAAGTTGAGCCTTTAAAAAAACTATTTTTATCTACACTCCAATTATCAGCTTTTGAGACATCAATCTTTAAAGAACTCATATTACAAATAAGCTCTTTATTGTTATTAAAATCATCTATTATATTGGCTCTTTCATTTAGATGAAAATATAAAACTATCAATGGTAATAAGAATATAACTAATATTATAAAAAATTGTGTTCTTATTTTACTTGATAAATATTCATATTTTTTTAATCTCTTTTCATTCATAACTATTCTTCTTTCTTAGATTTAGTTTCTTTACTATTTGATTTTAAAAAACTATCTGGACTCTTATGAACAATTTTTACTGCAGAAGTTAGTAATACAGCCCAAAATGCAAGATATAAGAGTCCATTATTAAAATCAAAATATTCATATTCATTATTAAAGAAAAGTGCATAAACCATAACAAATAAAAGTGACACTACTAAAACTAAAATAGATATTACAAAAAGAAATTTTCCAAGTCTACAAATAGTTTTATTACCTATTTTATAAAAATTACACATGTTATCTCCCTTTATTTAATATCACAATTATAGATTGTAAATATATTTACACCATTAGTTATTTGATAAGCTCTTTTTTTATCAAATTCATAAGCTAAATCTTTTGAAACAATATTGTTCTTACATATTAATTCTTGATCATTTACAAAAGCTTCATAAATTTTCTCTTTTTTATAATTATTATAAAAATATAAAAAAGCTATAAGTAGTAATAGTAATGCGCCAAGTCCTAAACTTCCTAAATATGAGAAAAATAGTTCTTTCTCTTTTTTACAAGTAATATCTTGTTCCATATTGTCTCCTTGTATTATCTAAAATAGATATTATTTAATTTATTATATACTAAAAAGGATATTATGTCAAGAAATATAATCTAAAATAGATAAATTAATGATATAATTAAAACTATATTAGATAATAAATAGGATAATTTATGACAAAAGAAGAGTTTTGTAAAAGATTAAAAGATATTAATCTAACACAAAAAGAGTTTTCAGAAATAACCAATGTACCATATTCAACACTTAATAATTGGGGATTCCATGATATACAAGTTCCAAAATGGGTAGGTCCATTTATAGAACATTATGAGAAATCTAAAAAGTATGATTCAATTAGAAAGTTAATATTGGAGTCTAAAGAGATATTGTAGAAACTTAATAATTGCTGTCAAGTTGAGAGTAGTTTTTTCAAAAATAAATTCCATTTTTTAGATTTTACAAAAAATATATCTCTACTTATATTCATAATTTTTAAAAATTATGAATTATAGATTACAAAATAAAAAAGGAGTATTTTTAAAATGCAAATATAAAAAGAAAAACTAATTCTAAAGGCTCATTTCCAACAATAGATTCAGTTTTTAAAATTTTATATATGTCAACACAGGAGGTTAAAGCAAAATGGGAAAGAACTAGTATGAGAAATTGGAGTGAAATTTATCCTCAACTTTGTATATTTTTCAGTGAAATTATGGAAAAATACACAAAGTAAGAAAAACGGCTAGAGGTGATTTACACAGTTTAGTTTACAGTCTCATATTGCTTGTAAATAGTTTTTATAAGTAGTTTAAATATTCTTTTTTAAACTCTTCATATAATTTCCATATTTTTGAATAAGTTGAAAAAAATAACTTTAATTACCAAAAAATAAACAACTTAATAAATTCGTATATTCTTTGTTAATAAAACTTCACAATATCAATACCATATTTATCTCTTACTTTTAATAGATTTTCATTTAATGCTTTATATTTTAGATCTTTTTTATAATCTATTAAACAAAAGGTTTTAATATTATGATCTGATGCAAAGTTTGATGCAGTTTATTAAGTTATCTTTTTTCATACTTTTTCTCTTTAATTGTTAAATAATCCAACCATGTTCTTTTAAATGCTCTACTCTCATTTTATGAAACTTACTTAATACTTCATGAAACTCAATTGGTTCTTTTGATGCTTTCAAATATGCACCCTCACCTATTTTTGTTTTTTGAATTTTTCTATAAAAAGGAATTAATCCTAATGATTTTATCTCTTCAATATAACTAGGTAACTCAGTTTCATATAATTTTGCAATGATATGAGCTTCTTTTTTAAATTCTTTAAAATTTACTTTTAATCTTTCGCATAATGGTTTAAAATCATTTGGTCTAATATTTGATTGTTTTCCATTTATAGTTAAATGTGAATCATAACCTTTTGATGTATCATAGAATCCCGTACAAGCTACATCATATAAAGGAGCAAAAAAAACTAAATCTCTGTCATATATCAATGATAAATTTTTTGTATGCATATCTTCATGTTGAATAATTACAGAATAAACATAATGTTTCAAAAGCTCCATTCTTTCGTGAGGATTTATTAGCTCTTTTGCTATTCTTTCAAAAAGTTTTTCACTAGTTGTATCATACTTGTTATCACTTCTTAATCCCAAAAAAACTGCGAATGTAGATTTAGCATATCTATGTAATCCAAGTCTATCAAATCTTTTTACAATATAGTGGTACTCTTCATCATTTTCATTTTTTACAATTGCACTATATGGAACT
The DNA here is from genome assembly GCF_983172305.1 of Arcobacter thermotolerans. Classification (NCBI taxonomy): domain Bacteria; kingdom Pseudomonadati; phylum Campylobacterota; class Epsilonproteobacteria; order Campylobacterales; family Arcobacteraceae; genus Arcobacter; species Arcobacter thermotolerans. The sequence continues at coordinate 47,891 of NZ_CFAFZJ010000006.1, read as the reverse complement.
CTAAAACCTAATGTATTTTTAGCAAATGACATAAACAAATGTTCATTTAAAGATATATGAGGAAAATAGTTTTCATTGTCTTTATTTGCTTTTGGCTTACTATATGGTTTTAGTATATATGCGTGTGCAGAATCATCTAGTACTATCTTTTTATTATCTGTATCTATATTAACCAATTTTTTATACTGAAATCCAGATATACCGTGAGCTTTTTTTATTTCTAATTTTGAGATATCATAACCATCAGGAAATAGTATCTCATCTTCAATATCCACTACTAAATCTTTTAAAACATTAATTTTTGGATTAGAACCTAAAATTTCATTTAAAGATGATAAATAAGGTGGATTTGAGCTTTTATTCTTTACTATTTCTCTTGTTTTAGTAAAAGACAAATCACCTATGTTATCTTCCAACATTGTTAATATTTGGAATTCATCAGCCGTTCTTGAAGTTGTTTCTAATATTTCTCTATTAATCCCTTCTGGTATATTTTCTTCAAACACTGCAGGGATATTATTAAAATCAAATGGTAATATTTGTAAGTCTAGGCTAGGAATAGGCTTCGATTTGTTTATCAAAAATTCATTATCGTAATAAAACCTATATCTATCACTTAATTTAAATAGAATACCTGCAATTTCATTATCTTTAACAACATAAATAAATTCAAATCTTCTGTAGTTTGAGATAACATCATTAATTGCATACTCAGTTGTAGATGCACTACCTTGAACTATTACTCTGTTGCATTCTATTAGCTCTTTCAAAATACTTTGTAATGTTCTTGGACTAGGTTTATATTTATCTAATTTATTAATTAAAAATTTTAAGCTAACAAATTTATTTTCCATATGTAATTCTTCAAGAATAGCTGTAATTATTGGTTTTAACTTCATATTTTTCCTTTAAGCATATTGCGAATATGTTTTATATTATTTTAAGATTATACATTTATTTTAGAAAAAAAACAATATTATATTAATTTATTCTTAATAAGTTTCGTAATATGCTTAAATGATTTTCTATCTGATTATTTTTATAAATTATTGTATTAATTGACTTAATTCGCTAATTAACTTTGAATCTAAACAGAAACTAAATTTTAAATCAATCTACTATGAGTATTGATTGCCCATTTACTTTTGGTCAGCCATTATCCTCTCCTAAAGTTGATTTTTTTTATTATTAACATAAATATAGGAACTACATATAATCCATGTATCATAATCTCATAAGATAAAGATGTTATTTTCCCCATCATTAAATTTGGTAAAAAGAATCCGAGTGTAACTATTAAAAGTGGTATTCTAAAAATAAATCTTTTACTAAACTCAAGTAAATTCTTATAATCTTTTATCTCCTTATCATCTGCCCAAATTCTATACACAGTGATAGCACTAAAAATTGTCAATACTATAAATAATATTGTTGTTATTATAGAGAATGTTATTACTCCTGCTATTGGGGGATTAATAAGCTTTGTTATATTCGTATTTGAAGGATTAACAATATCAAACTGATATAGAGCTAAAATAATACCAATAAAAGATGTTACAATAACTCTGAAAAGAATATTAAAAGGACTAGAAAAAATCATATTAAATATATAAAAAATATTTAAAAATGGATTTGACCAATTTTTCTTTCAGATTTTTTTAAAAAAACTTTTTTAAAATAATTATTAACCCTTATGTTATAGATATATTACATAAGGGTTAAAATTTTAAATATAATTAAATTCTATTTTATTGCATGTAATATTTTATACTCTTCAAGGGCAAAATCATCTGTCATTCCACTAATATAATCAATTATTAATCTAACTCTATAATAGAATTCTAAAATATTATATTCTTCAATATTATCAGTATTTAATTTTTTAATATCATTTTTATAAGCAACTATTTGTTTAGAAGAAATTCTTTTTATCAATCGCTTTGATATAAAACAATCTATCTTTTCATCTTCTAAAAGTTTTGAAAAATCAGAAGTAGTTAATTCTAAAAGTGGTTTATAAATATCAAATAAACCATTTACAATAGTATAAGCTTGAAGCTCCAGAGTTTGAACCTCTTTATTTGAATAGATATGTTTTTTTGAAATATCTTGTAAAACTTCCAAAGCTTTATAATATTTACTTGTTTTATCATACTCTAAAAGTGCGCTATTAAAACTTCCTTCAAATATTGCTTTATGATTTTCAATAAATATATTTGAAACATGCTCCACAAAACTTTTAACTAAATCGACTCTTACTAAAGTAAAAAACATATTAAACTGATAAGGCTCTTCATTCTCTTTTGCTTTTTTATATCGTTTCTCAAGTATCTGTGATAAAAAAGTTTCATCTCGTTTTTTACATTCACTTGTAATAAGAGTATAAACTTCATCTAAAGATAATATTCCTTTTTCAACAGAGTCTTCTAAATCAGCTGTTAAATATGAGATATCATCAGCTGCTTCCATAATATATGTTATTGGAAATCTATGTCCTACTTTTATATTTAAAGTTTTTTGAATTTTTTCGACTAAATCTTTCTCACTAAAATAGAATCCTGGTTTCTTTTTTAGATAATTCAAAGAATCTGTATCTTTTGGTTTCTCTTCAAAAGCTCCTCTTGTGTATTTCAAAACAGCAATTATTTGAAAATATGATAAGTTTAGTCTTTGAAGTTTTGTTATTATTCTTATTGCTTGAGCGTTGCCATCATAATTACAAATATCACTTTTTAAGATATTTTTTAAATCCTCTATCTCTTTTGTACTAGAATTAAAAGTTTCTAATTTTTGTACAACATTATTTTTAAGCCATTTATTTATTGTTTCTTCAGCAAAATGACCAAAAGGAGGATTACCAATATCATGAATCAAACTTGTCATTTCAGAGGTAGAAATAAATGCATTTTCCATATCTTCTAAACCATAAGTTTTTAAATCATTTTTTTTCAATTCATCTAAAATAGTTCTTGCAATATATCTTGCATTTTGTGCAACTTCTAGTGAATGAGTAAGTCTTGAACGAATAGAAGCATTTAATTCCAAAGCAAAAACTTGAGTTCTTTTTTGCAGTCTTCTAAAAGCCGCTGATGAAAATATTCTACCTCTATCACTTTCAATACTTATATCAATATCACTATATGAATTAAGTTCTCTGTCGGTTGTTAATTTTTCTTTATAGTTAATCATCAATATTCCTTTCAACTCTAATAAAATTAATCTATTTTTATACGATTTATATTTTTTAATTCATTTTCAAATTGAATAATTTCTTCTTTATTTTCTTTTGAAATTAAACTTGATTTTTTTTGATTTAAAATATTTAGTTCTCTTTGTAAAGTTTCTAGATTTTCTTTTTGTTTTTCATAATTCTCAAGCTCTTGTGCCAATTCAAATATTTTACTTCTATTTTCTAAATAAATAGGATATTTCTCTAATTGTTCTTCATTATTTGTTTTTTCAAATTCATCAATTCTTTTTCTTACTAATGCACGTTTTTTAGAGTCATTTAAATCTATTCCATAAAGCTTATTTTTATCCTCTTTAATTTTCTGCATTTCTTTATCAAAATCTTTTTTATCTTTAAAAGTTAAATTATTCATTAATTTTGTAATTTCTTCAACTTGAATATTTATTTCATCAAGTTTATTTTTATCATAGTTAGGTTCAACCATTATAATTTTTTCTAAAAAATAATTTGATAGAATTTCTTTAATACTTTTTTTATCTTCTAAATCATTTATCTCATAAATGGAATCATTTTTTCTTATATAATATTCATCCCCAAATATAAAAATATCATCCAAATTAATATCTATAAAAAATATTCTTTTTTCTTTATCATTAGTATAATTAGTAAAAATATATAAATTTTTTTGATTCTTATTTAATTTAATTATTTCATGGGCAATATCTTCAATTTTTGTTGAAAAAATAACAACAATTGAATTATCTTTATTTAAAGAAATTTTGTCTCTTAGAATAGGAAGAAATTCTTCTTTATGACAAAAAAAATTTTCATTTTGTATAAAAGTTTGATTATTTAGATTTTCATAAATTTGATTATCTAAAAATTTTAAATCATTGTGATTATTAATACCTTGATTACTATAAATTAAAAATTTATTATCAGAATAAGTCAATAATTTAACTTTTTTTGTTGATTCTTTACTATCTATTAATTCAAAATTTAAAAATCTTTTATCATTTTCTCTTATATTTTTTTCAAATTCATTTTTTAAAAAATTATGAATATCTTTAAATTCATCTTTAGTTAAATAAAATCTTTCTTGAATTTTTTCTTTTTTAAATTTATTTTCATATTGTAAATATTCAGCATTTTCATCAAAGTTAATAATAAGATTATCACTATCTAATCCATTTATCATATCAATCTGAGCTAAATTTTTTAAATTCTCTCGTATTATATTTTCATCAAGATTTAATAAATCAGCAATTTTTTTAATATTCATTGTTAAATATTTTTCATCTGCTTTTTGAATTATTTTTAATGAATATTTTTCAAATAAGTTCAATGGAACTGTCTGTTTAAAAAGTATGTTTACATAAGCTTCAAAAGTTAATAATTCTATATCTTTTATTGAACATAATTTGCTATCAAACTTATTTTTCTTTTTGTAGTTTCTTATTTGACTCATTTGCTCAAGGGTTAAGTCATAACCATATAACATTTTATTCTCCTTTTACACTACCAAATTTTTTTGCAATATTAAATATTTCATCATATTGTTGTGCCGATTTCCCATTATTACCAAATCTAAAATTATCAGGATTTCCTACGATAATTAAAAGATTCCTTGCTCTTGAAAAAGCTACATTAATCCTATGAGGTTTTTTTGCAAAACCAACTTCATGTTTTTTATTATTTCTTACCAAAGACACAATTATGATATCTTTCTCTTGTCCTTGAAATCTATCAACAGTACCAAATCTAATATCTAAATGGGGATAATTTCTATCTTCTCTTGGAAGTCTCCAAAATCCTTTTTTTTCTAAACTTGTTAATTCTGATAATTGACTTCCATAAAAAGTAATTACTCCAACGGAAGGTTTTTTTTCTATTTTTTCATATGATTTATTTAAAAAATCAAGTGTTGTTTTTATTCTTTTAATTTCAGATTCATTAAAAAAAGAGCTACTTCCTTTATGTTGACTTTCTTCATCACTTTTTTTTGTTTTTAGCCAAACTAAATGTTTCTTGTGAAATGTTTTATCTTGTATTTGATGACATTTTTCTAAATCTGGGTTTTTTAGTCCACACTTCAAGCCTTCATTATTCTTTTCATCTCTATAAAATTGATTTATTGCTTTTTGAATATCAGGATGCATTCTATATTTAGTATTTAACATAACATAGTTATCTGGATTATTTTGAATAAGTTTTTCAAAAACTGTAGTATCAAAATCTAAAGAATCTAAACTTATATTACACTCTTCAGCTATATCTTCCAAACTAACATCTTTTATAATTGGGGGTAATTGTTTATGATCTCCTACAAGTATAAGTTTTTGACCTTTTAATATTGGAAGTACAAGTTCTGGAGGTGTTGCTTTTGATACCTCGTCTACGATAACAACATCAAAGTTTTTATTTTTAAAACTATTTTTTCCTGTTTCAAATAACGTTGCACCCCAAATATTTAATTTATGCATATAGTTAGAAGATAAATAACCTAATTCTTCATCATAGATATTTTCATCTTCTTCAATTTGTAAATCATTTAAAAAGTTTCTTTGTATTTCTTCAAAATATTTTAGTTCATTTAACTCATTAAATCTATCATGAATTAAATCAATATTTTCATCATTAGTCTCCATTAAATTTTTTAAATGTATAAATTCTTTTTCATTTTTATCTAACTCATCTTTTAAATTTTTTACAATTCTATTTTGATAAAAAGTACCTAAGTTTTGTTCTATTGGTAAACTTTCTCCATCTTCAGGCTCGTAATCTTTTCTTATAATTCTAATTGGATATAAAGAGGGATGATTTAATCTCTGTATAGCATTATCTACAGCCATATTTGCTTGAGATACTATTAAAACTTTTTTACCACGTATTGCTTCTTGATAAGCTATTTCAGATATTACTTCAGTTTTTCCAGTTCCTGGAGGTCCTTGAATCATAAAAAGTTCTTGAGAAATCAAAGCTTTTTTTATAGCTTCTTTTTGTTTATCATTTAAAACTTTTGAAAGATATTTGATTTCAAAATTATCTATTTGATTTTGACTTATAACTGGTAGCTTTTTATCTCCGAATAAATAAGGTTTTAATGGATGATTTTGGATTCTTTCTAAACCTTGTTTAAGTGTTTTTAATTGGAATTGATCTCTAAAATAAGATACTCTTAATATTAATTTTTCTCTTGGGTTGAATTTTTTTGAGCTATTATTTCCTAATAAACTTAATACATTATTGATATTGTCTTTTTCTTCATTACTTAATGTATATTCATTTTCAGAGTAATGCGCATATTCATTACTTAGTTTAGAAAATAATTTAACTAAAAGATTTTTTTCTTCATCTTTTATATTTAATTTTAAAATATGATTTTTTACTTGAGTTGTACTATTTACTTTTTCTTCGATAAATTGTCTAGCTTTCATGGCAAAATTTAAATCATCTAATGCAGATGAGATAATTTCACTATTTTCATTATTTGTAAACTCTTTTTTAAATTCATCACTAAGTGTAAAGGTAAATTCTTTTTTATTAGCATCAAACTGTCTATCTAACTTACCAAAAAAATTATCTTTTGAATTTCTTCTATCCTCATCCCATTCATGTAATTTTTTATTTTTATTAACATTCTCAGGATAATAAAAAATAAAATCTTCACCTCTAGCTTTTTTTAATTTTTCAAATATATTATTATCATTTACAGAGATAGTTGCCTTGTTTTTACTATATGAAATTTCAGTTTCAATATAAAAATCTTTTGCATCAATTAATTTTTCTAAAAGAGTCAAATAAACAAACCATTTTTTATATTCTTCATTTTCTTCTAATGACTGAGTTTTATAAGGTTTTAATTCTTCAAATTTTTTTTCTATGGCATCTAGTAGGCTCTTTTTTGAATTATTATAGTATTCTCGATTAAACTCTGTTGGTATCTTTACTTCACATTCAATATCTAAAAAATCATTATTTTCATCAATTATAATTTCAGGTTTTTTTTGAATATCAAAACAAAACATATAATTATCTATTTTATTCCTAAGATTGTCTATGCTTCTTTCTACAAAAAGGATATAGTCACTATCATTGATTTTTATTCCAATTTTATTTTTATCTTTACTTTTATGTTTAAATATAAATATTTTTAATTCTTCATCTTGAGGAAACTCTTTTTCAATAAATTCCTCAATATCCCTATTAAATTTATTTTTTATTTTTTCTTTTACTTTATTTCCTAGTGAAATAGTAATAATTTTATTTTCTTCTAAATATTCCATATTAAATGTTATTTACTTCCTTTTTCAATTTCTCTAAAATCTTCACCATCGCCAAAGTATCGAGTTTACAATATTCTAAAAGTGAGTTTCTTAGTTTTAGTTTCTCTTTTTCATCTAGTGAACCTAGTCTTGCAAAAGCATTCATGGCTTGACTTCCATTTTGAACACCATCAAGTTCTTTATATGCTTTTTCAAACTCAGGCTCAAGTGCTGGTAAAACATATTTTATAGAGTAACTTCCATTCATAGATGGAGTTACATACCATTTCTTTTGAAATGGAATCATTAAATCTTGCATATTATCATTTATAGCTAATAGATGTTCACTAAATTCTTCAAATAGTGTTGCTAATCTTTTTATAACACTTTTTTCAAAACTCATATTGTAAGCTAATACAGTTACATCTTTTGGTATATCATTACAAAGCTTAAGTGCTAATTCATATCTACTATCTACACTATCTTGTGCTAAATACTCTTTATGTGCCAAAGTTCCATCTTCATACTCAATATGAAGTGAGTATTGAAATGGTATTTGTTCAAATGGTTTTAAACCTTTGTATTGAGGGATTGCTTGTTGATATGTTTCAAAGTCTAAGTGATAAATTGGATAAGTTAAATTTTGTAAAAATGATTTGATATTTTCTATATCTATATATGTAATTTTTGATTTATAGTTTTCAACAGCTTGTGCTTGAATAGAAGTCATATCAAAGTTATATGGTACATCATCTATATTTATAATACCTCTACTATAAAGTTCAATTTGTTTTTTACTTCCAAGATTGAAAATATTAAATATAGAATAATCAGGTATTTGTCTTTGAACTTTCCAACAATACTCTTTTGCATCACAAACATAAGGATTATTACAATGTTTACCAATATCTATGTTTGGTTCATTTTCTCTGTCTTCTAGATATGTTTCAAACTCTTTTAAAATATTTGGAATATTTGATTGCATTGATATAACTTCATTTGTAACATCAACTATTTTTAAAAGTTGATTTATATCTAAATCATCACCTCTAATGTATTCATTGTTTATATGAATTACATTTGCACTTTTTATTTTAAAACCCAAGTTTTTCAGTACATAATACTGAATAGATAAATCATGTAAATATATATCTTTAACCTCTGTAGAACTTTTTACTTCATAAATAGATACTTCATCATTTAAAATAGTTAAAATATCTACCATAACTAAAATACCTGAAAAGTTAAATGTAGCTTCGTAGATATTTTCTTCTCCATCTTCAAGCCACTTTTTTGTAGTAGCTATCATTTCATCATAGTTTTTTGAATATGGCACTTCTTTTCCATGAGGGAAAAGCTCGCAAGCAAAATCTCCCACTATATTTCCAGTTTCAAATACGGCAAGAGCTTGCTCATCTGGTGGTGTTAGTACACTTTGCTTATATTTTTTAAGCCAAAGTGCTTTGTGGCATTGGATGCCTTTTGTGTAGAGGGATTTTGATAGATTTTGACTATTCAAATTGTTCCCACCCATCAGTCATTCTTCCAAAATAGTTTAAGTATGGAACTTCATCTCTTCTTTTTGATTCTCTCATAAGAAATTGCAACAAATTTGAATAAAAATAAAAAAAGGCTCTGTTATCATCAGTTTCATTAGAATATTTATTTTCAGTAGGATTAATTATACCTTTATTCAAAATATAAATTCTATCAATAACACAAGGATTAATAGATAATTCTTCTGCTCTTTTAATAAATCTAGCGTATTCATCTTTCATAGACATCTTACTATCAGATGAATAAGCAAAAACAGAAATAAATATTCTAACCTCTTTATTTGTTGGGTTCCTTCCCCGTTCATATTGTTGGATGCTTTTTCCAAATGGTTTTAACTTATATAGTTTTTCTGCTTTTTTTAAACAATCTTCATATTCATCTAAATTAATTTTTGATTTAACTTCTATTATACCCATAACAGACTCTGCTAATAAAATTGTAGGTTCTGTTTTAAAAACTGGTATGCCATCAATATTTCTATAAATTATTAGATCTGATTGAGGACTAACATTACCTTTATAATCAATAATCTCGCCAGATAAAACTGCAAACTTATTAGGTAAAAGTTCTCTAAAGAACTCCTGAATTGGTTGTTCTCTATATTCCCCTTTGGACAATGAATGTTTAAATACTTGGCTTTCAGTATATTTACCTTCAAAATTTTTTACTGCACCTATAATTCTTTGCTTTATTGCATCATTAACATTTTTAGAACGTTGTTTATAAAATTTTGACATTTATTTTCCTAATTTAATATACATCTATCACATTCTTGAATGATAAATTCTGGAATAATCTCATATTTTCTAGGATTTAATTGACTAATATATTCATTCTCAATATGAAATGTTTCATTTATAAATTTTTGAACTACATCACTAGTATGTCTACCTTCATTTATCAATCTAAATAATTGTAGCTTTTCATAATCACTTTCACAGCTAGCATATATTGATTTTAAATTATTAATATCTTTCACTTTTAATAATTGTTCACTATAATTGAAGTTATCAATTTTTTCACGAATTTCACTCGTAGCATCTACTATCTCACTTGATGTCATGTTAATTTCACCATCATTTGTAAATTTTGTAGGTACATCTCTTTTTTTAAAAAGACTTGCTAAAAGCTGATAAGCTTTACCTTTATCATCCAATACTTCAAAATATCTTCTAAGGTAAATTAGTTTATTAATATCTTCGCTAGAAGTTGAAATATTTTCTTTACAAACTTGTGCAAATGTTTGTAAATCATCTTTTAATATTGGAATTTCTTCAATAATACCATTTCGTGATTTTATAAAATGTGCAATAGGAACAGGTTCTATTTTTCCATATAAAACTTTAAACATATCAATTATTGGATCAATATCATGCGTGAGCATTAGAACTGTTTTTCCTTTTAAAGATTTTTCTCCTCTAAAAAGTCTATCTATTATTGCAAACTTTTTATTTTTATCAAAAGATGATATTGGATCATCAAGAATAATTAAATTTGGATTTTTTGAAAGACAATCATACATAAATAACATCAATGCAAATGCATTTTTTTCACCGTAACTTAAATGTTGATTTCCATTTTCTACAAAAAAAGATATATCTGAATGTTGTAATCTTAGTTTATACTCTTCATTTACTTCTTGTATATCTATTATATATTTATATCCAGCGTATTTGAGAAATTCATTTATTTGTATTTTATATTTTTCAATTTTATCAATAATAGATCGTTTTTGTTTATTTATTTTTCCTTTTAGTTCACCAACTTTTTGAAGTAATTTTTCTAAAGAATCATTTAAAGGGCTGATTATTTGTTCTGTAGCTGTAGATTTTAAAGCGGGAACTAAATCCAAGTCTATTTTCAATTCATTAATCTTTTCAGCCATATTATCTACATCTTTAAATGTTAAAAAAGCAAGTTGTTGTAACTGGATTAATTGTCTTATTAATGTATTAATCTGATTATAAATACCACTTAAAAATTCTTTTTCTTCTTCATTTAAAGCAATCTTATTTTTCGTAACTTTTTCTATTGTTTTTTGACTCTCATCAGTAAAATATTGTTTTAAATTTTCCATTACTTCAATTATTTTCAATAAATGCTCTATTGATTTTTCATTGTACTCGGTAGATACTTTTTCTATGGTTTCTTTTTTTGTACTAATTGAAGAAGTACAATATGGACATTTATCAGATATTCCTAAAAAACCTTTTCCTGATGACTGCCATTTTATCCATTCAGTATTTTTATCACTTTTTAAATATTCTGAATATTCTTCCAAACCATCTGGAATATTATCAATTTTATTACCTTCACCTAAAGCTTTTATTATCTTACTATTTTCAGCAATTCCCCCTTTAGATTTACTAAATGTACTACTTAATTCATTTAAATCATTTAATATCTTAGACAAATTTCCATCTGATTGAAATGTATTTTTTACATCTTTAAATAATATTTCTAACTCTTGTAAATTTTTTTCAAAAAATTCATCTTTTATAAAAATTTCAAAACTATTTTCGAGTAATTCATCCTTTTTAAATACGAATTGATTAATATAATCTTCATTAAATATCATTATTTTTTCATAAACTTCTGCCCCATGAACATAAGGTTCTATATTTTCAGGATTATTTTCTAAATATTTAAAAGGTAATAATCCTTTTAAATATTCAGGTTTATTATGAAACATTATAGCTTTAGCTGTAGTACTTTTGCCAGTTCCATTTATTCCATATTTAATATTTATTGTATTGTTTTCTATTGATATATTTGCTTCTTGTATACTATTACAATTTTTTATATTAATAATATTTGGCACTTTGTATCCTTTTATATAGACATATAAATTTGACTCATTCTGGAGTCATTAGGATTATATCCTTCTCTTATATCATCAAATTTACTATCTAATAAAACTAATTTTTCAATATTTTCAATAATAAATTGTCTCCACCCTAAATCCTTAGATGAATTACTTCCACCTTCAATTTGAAATGCACTTAATGTATTATCACCTTTATGTGAACATCCGAAAGTATATGGCTCTACTACTCTTTTTTTATCATTGTAAACAAATTCCAATAATTGCTTATTTGCAATAGCCTCTCTAATTATATTTTCCATCCTGAACTCCTTTTAATTTAAATCCAAAACACTAGTCCCATCACCCTTAGGCATAACCCTAATCTGCAACGGAATCCTCTCTTTTAATGCTTCCACATGGGAAATCACACCTACCATCTTTCCTGAACTTTGTAACTGATTTAGTGCATTTAGTGCCAACTCTAAACTATCACTATCTAGTGTTCCAAACCCTTCATCCAAGAAAAGTGAATCTATACTTATCTTTTGACTTGCAAGTGCTGAAAGTCCAAGGGCTAGAGAAAGACTTACTATAAAACTTTCACCACCAGAAAGCGTACTTACAGGTCTTACTACATCCCCTTGAAAACCATCGATTATCTCTATTTCTAATAGCTTACTTGAATCACCACTTCTTTGAAGTTCATATCTAGGACTTAATATTTGTAAATGTTTGTTTGCCAGATAGATTAGTTGGTCTAGAGTGATACCTTGTGCAAATTTGGCAAATTTATCTCCACTTGCTGAACCTACGATTTCATTTAGTTTTATCCATACTTTAAAGGCTTCTTTTCTCTTTTCTAACTCTTTGATTTTATCTTCATGTTTTTTCATATTTGAAGCATTTATTTCAAGTTCTTTTTCTAAACTACCTATTGATTTTTGAAGTTCATCAATAGCTATTTGCAACTCTTTTAATTCATCATTTAAAGTTTGAAGTTCTTTATCTGTTAGTTTTAACTCTTTTTGTTCAGATAATTTTTTTGCTGTATCTATTTTTAGAGTTTTGATTTGAGTATATTTTTCTTCTAGAGCTTTACAGATCAAAGACAACTCTTCTCTTTGCTCTTTACTTAAAAGTGCTTTTTCAAACTCTTCTTTTGAACTGAAACTATTTTCTACAAGAACTTTATTGAAATTTTGTTTTATTTTTTCTAGATTTGTATTATCATTGATTTGTTTTTGATTCAGCTCTATTATTTGAGTATTTAGTGATTCATTTTTTGAATTTAGATTTACTAACTCTTTTGATAAAAAGTTATATTTTTCATTGATAGTATTAAATTTACTTGTTATCTCTCTTTCAAAGATATTTAAATCAGATACATCCAAAATAGCTTTACTTTGAGTTTGTAATTCTATTGTTTCATTAGATATTTTAGAAAGCTGTTCAGCATCTGTTTTTAAACTTGATTCTATTGATTTGATTTTTGTATCAAACTCTTTTAGCTGTATTGTTAAATTTTGAAGCTTTATATCAAGTTCTTTTTTTGATGTTTCATTTTTAATAAAACTATCTTTTTTTACGACTAAATTTCTAAAGTTTTCTTCAAACTTTTCATCAAATATTAGTTCATATTTACTATAAATATTTGAAAGTTCTTCCTCTAAACTTTGCTTTTTAGATATGTTTTGAGTTTGTTCATTTTGTAATTGTTCTATTAAATTTTTTAGTTTATAAAGTTCTTGTTCATTTTGAGAAACTAAAGTTTGTTTTGTATTTAACTCTTTTTGAAGATTATCTCTTTGAGCTAAAACTTTCTCTTTTTCATCTCTTGTTTTTATTATATTTTTTAACTCTTCTTCTAAAAGTTGCTTTTCTTCTTCTAAGTTTATTTTAGAATCATCTGTTAAGATGAAATTTAATAAACTAAATACTTGTTCTATATCTTCTTTATTTTTTAATAATTTGTTTAGTTCTAAAGTAGAACTCTCTATTTTAGTTTCAAGTTTTGATAAGTTTAATTCAATAATTCGTAAAGCTTTATTTTCCTCATCAAATATCTGCTTCTTTTGAGCGATTATTGAAGTTGTTTCATCAGCATTTATATTTATTTTATGATTTACAAATGGATGTTCTTTTGAACCACATAAGAAACACTCTTCACCCTCTTTTAGATTTACTCTATCACTCTCATATTTTGCTATTAAAAGTTCTGCTTCTCTTTTATCATTTAAAGTTTGAATATGTGTTTGAATTTCATTTATTAGTTTTGTTTTTTCTTCTATATTTGTTTTTATAGTTTTTAATTCATCTCTTGAAGAAGATATGATGTTTTCCTCTTTTAAAATAGATTCCAACAATCTTTTATATTCATCTATAGAAATAATTAGTTTTTCAATACTCTTTAATCTATCTCTATTATTTGTTTCTTTTTGATTGAAATTTAAAGTTTGAACTTCTAACTCTTTATACTCTTTATCTTTTGCATCAAACAGTACTTTTATCTCATCAAACTCTTTTTTTGCCTTAGTAAAACTATCCTGTAAAGTTTTTTCATCTAAACTATTATTTTGAAGTTTTTCTTCTATTTGTTTTAAAAGTTTAAGTACATCTTTATAGTCATTTACATTTTTAGAGATTAAAGATATCTCTTCTATTAATGATTCATCATTTTTATTTTTAATTAGATAATCATTTATAGTTTTTAACTCATTTTCAATCTTATCTTGATTTGTTTTTAGTACTTTCAAATCTTCATTTAGTTTTGTTTTTTGTTCATTTTGAGAGCTTATTTTATTTTCTAACTCTTTAATATTTTGAAGTTTTGATTCTATTTTAGTTTGTAGTGTTCTTACTTCTTGAAGTTTTTTAGAGTTCGTATCAAATGAGATTTTTTCTTTATCTAATTCATCTTTTGTTTTTAATGATTCATTTGTTGTTGATTCTAAGAGTTGTTTTAAATCTTCTAACTCTTTTTGAAGTTTTTCTAGCTTTTCTTTATCTTGATTTATTATTTGAGTTAAAGAGTTCTTTTCTTGATATATTGGTTGAACATTTAAAGCTTTATTTGCTAAATCTAGTCTCATAAAATCTTCTTTTTTATTCTCTTTTTCAAGACTGATTTGTTCAAATTCTTGTATATACTTAGTATTATCAGCTTCAAGTTTTTGCAGATTTTCAAGCCAATTGATTACTTTTTTTAGCTCATTTCCTTTAGAATCAAATTCAAGTTTTTGAGCTTTTGAATTGTTTAAAATTAAAGTCTTTTCGGTAACAGCTTCATTTGATAATAGTTCAATATTTCCTAATAAATTTTCATCTAATTTAATCTCATCATTTTTTCTAGTATAAGTTTGATATATCTCTTGTGAAATTTGTTTATAGATTTGTGTTCCAGTAATCTTCTCAAGTAAACTTGAACGCTCATTTTCCTTTGCTTTTAAAAATGCATCAAAACTTCCTTGAGCTAACATCATAGATTGAATAAATCTATCAAAATCAAGACCAGATAACTCTTCTATATATTTTGGAACTTTTGAAAGATATGATTCTAAAACTTTTCCTGATTCAACTTCACTAATTTCCATTTTAGCACTTTGAAAAGCACCATCAGAACTTTTTCTAGCTCTTTTTTGGCTCCAAGAACTTCTGTAAACTTTTCCTTTTACTTCAAATTCTACTTCACATAAACACTCACCAGTATGTCTACTCATAAGTTCATTTGGGTTTGTAAGTCTTGCAGTTCTTCCATATAAAGCACAAGTAATTACATCTAAAATAGTACTTTTTCCAGCACCCGTTGGTCCAGTAATAGCAAATAATGATTCATCTTTCAAAAACTTCTCAAAGTCTACTTCAAACTCACCTTTTAGTGAGTTAATATTTAGTGATTTTATCTTTAGTATTTTCATAAGCTTTGCACCTTAGAAACTACTTCTTTAAAGTTAAAAAGTAGTTCTTTTTCAAACTCTTTATCCTCTAACTTTTCAAGTTCTAATCTCTTTTCAAATACTTGTTCAACTGATAATTCATCTAAACTTATTACTTTTAATTCATTTGCTTTTATTTGTTTTTCACTTTTATCTATTTTTACTGCAAGTAGTGTTAATTCAAGTTTTGAAGCAAGTTTTCTGATTTCATTATTTGCATACATCGCATTATCATCTTTAATATGAACTTCTATCCAAGAGTTTTTATCTTCTATTTTAGTAAGTTCATTTTTTATAGTTTCATAATTACCTTTAATGACAATTAGTTTTCTAAAAAGTGGAACTTCTATTTCTTCTATACTCATTTCATTTTGAGTAAAAGATACAAAATTTACTTTTTGAGTATTTTTAGATTCAGAAAAACTAAGAGGTATTGGAGAACCTGAATATCTAACATGTTCACTATTTCCAACTATTTGATTTATATGAAGGTGCCCTAAAGCAACATAATCAAACATACTAGCTAAATAATCTCCACCAATATCAATAGTTCCACCTATATAAATATCTCTTTCACTTTGAGAACTTCTACTTCCAACTGTTGTTAAGTGTCCCATTGCTATTATTGGGATATTCTTATCTTCTTTTAGTTGAACTACTTTTTTATAGCAATTTTCATAATAAGCTTTAATACCACTATTTGCTAATTTTTCTTTATCACTTATTGTTATTCCACTAATAGATTGTCTAATAACACTATCTCTTAAAAATGGAACAGCACAAACAATAGACATTAATTCATCATTTTTATTTATAGGAATAATTACATTTTCATCTTCATCACCAGTTGTTATAACATGAACATTTAAAACCTCTAAAAGTTGTTTTGGTGCTTTTAGAGTTGAAACTGAATCATGATTTCCAGCAGTTATAATGGTAGTAATTAATGTTTTAATACTTGATAGTTCTTTTAAAAAATTATAATAAAGTTCCAAAGCATAGTTTGGTGGAGTTCCTGTATCAAAAATATCTCCAGATACAAGTAATACTTCTATCTCTTTTTCTTTTATAATTTCTAAAAGCCAAGATAAAAAAGCTTCATGTTCATCTAGCCTACTTTTTCCCATAAAGTTTTGACCTAAATGCCAATCCGAGGTATGTAAAATTTTCATTGATATTCCCTAATGTGTGTTAGGCTTATTATATTTAAAATAAATAAAAATAGTATGAAACTTAGTTATATATTTATTATGTTAAAAAATTGTTCTCAAACAAAATATAAAAATTTGCACTAAACTTATAAGAAATGCTTGATTTTGGAACTTTGTCAAATATAATATGTACTTCTTATAACAACAGGAACTATCTGTATTTCAATTCAATACTTTATTCCCTATAGCACTAGGCTTTTGTTAACATAAATATAAATTACCGTAAATTTTACCGTTAAGATTTTCAATTATTTTTATATGAAATTAAAAAACATAAAATATATTAATTCATGAGCTTATACTGCTCGTAATTCTATCAATATTAAGTAAAATATTTTTTATACTTAATTTAAGATAAATTTCAAATACCGCTGTATTTGTAAACATTTAGTTTAAAGGTATACTATAAAATGGATGATGTTTTATATGTAGCTACATGTACATTTTTACAATTCCTGTTTTTTTGCTATGAAAACTAAATTAGGTATTGAATTTTTTAAAAGATTGAAGTAGTCTTCTCTCAATAATAGCTCACACCCTTCAAGTTTTGCTATATTTGAATCTTCACCTACAAATGAATTACTATTACCAATTAAATCTTTTCTCCATTGTCTAAATTCTAATACAACTTCCTTACTGCTATTTAAGGCTCTTAACCCTTTATTAAAGTCATCTATTCTAAGCCCTAAATATTGTAAAATAATACTATTTACCCATAGAATATATTTTGCTTCAACTGTATTAAATTTTTTATAGAGTCCAATAATTTTTTCTTCTTTAGCATAGTAAAAAGCATCTTTCCAAATCAGGGAAGATGGAAGATAATAAAAAAATGGATCAGTATTCTCTATTGGTGTTAACCCTTCAAAAATTATATATTGTTTAGGGTTTGTACGATAATCTCCTAAAAGTAGTTCAGCCTCAAATTTTGCTATTCTAATAAAATTATCAACTTTACCTAGACTACTTTTAATTCCAGTTTTAATTTCACTTGGATTTTTAAAATTTGGTCGTTCTACATAAGAATATTTTGTAGCAATAAGAGATTCCATATCTAACTTAAATGAGATATCAAAATCAAATTCATTTTTACAATTATGCAAAATAAATTTATTAGATTCTTCAAAAACAATATTTTCTAAATTTATATTAGGAGAGCTTAAACTATATATTCTGTTCCAATAAGTTTCAAATACGCCTTTTTCTTGCTCTATTTTATTTTGAATTTTTTCTTTCAATACGCTAGTATCAATTTTCAAATACTCTAAGTATTTTATATAATCATTCGAGTTAATTATTTCTTCAAACATTTTTGAACCTATCAAATAGTAAAGTAATACTATTTTGAATATATCTATTTTCAATAGTACTTATTGAAGTAATATCTTCAATAATATTTTTTAAAAAATCATGCTTATTTTCAGCATATAGACTTAATACTTCTAGTAATGCCGATAATGATAATTGAGGGAAATAGTGACAATTTTTAAAAAACCATTTTAGTGGTTCAACTAATAAGCTTTCATCAAAATTGATGAGATAGTTAATTGCAAAAATTACTTCCTGTTGAATATAGGAGTCTAGATTCTTTAATCTACAAAGTAGCATTACAATTGCTATCGCATCATGACTCATGTTGTTTATGTCTTTATCTTTAATATTTTTCCATTTAAAATCATTTTCATCAGGTAATCTATATTCTATTTGTTCAAATCCTGTTTTATACATTGACAAGACTTCTTCATGTATTCCAGCATATTCAAATGCAATAATTAAATTGGCTGTAGACTTTGAACCATAACCTAAATTAGAAAAGATATTAAGTAGGCACTCAGCCAATATATTTATAGTGTCTTCTTTATTTATGGCTACTGCATCTTTTAAAGATTCTTTATATACAAACTGTGAGAACCATCCATTTTTTGAATATAGAAAATTATTCACTAAAAGAAAAATTTTTGTGCTATTGTCTATGTTCAAAAAATTAATTAGCTGATTTAATTTCTCAAAATACTCTTCATCTCTTGGAAATCTTTTTTTAATTATCGGAATTAATATATCTATTACCATAGAATCATTATTATCTTGTTGCAGTAAATAGAAATATATTCTATTTAAGTCTCCATCAGTCAATTTATCTTTTTTCTCAAAATACTCATTAATTTCATCAAGACTTTTATCTTCTAAAATAAAAAAAACAGTTTGAAAATCTTTGTTTAATTTATCTATTAATTCTGTATCTTTTTTATATGACCAAGAAGTATTGTCCTTTTTTTGCTCTGTTGTAATTGGTATTGCAACATTTAAAGTATTCTTTAATACATGTAACTTTTTTATGGTGTTAGATTTCAATTTCTCATTTGAACTATTTATATCTCTTGATAAAATATTAACTAGTGACTGTCTTGCTAGGCTTTTATCTACATTTTTTATTCTGTAAATATTATCAGCAAAATGATTGATATAATTATCTTTTGAATTAGTAGGAGATGTTAGGTATAAAAAGTTTAAAATAATTGGATTAACCTTTTGGCTAATTTTCAAATAATCCACAAACATATATTCATGTTTCCAATAAAAATCATTGTTTAGTAATTGATATATTAAGTAAATAGAAGAAAGTTTATAATCAACTTCTAAAAACTTTTGAAACCACTCAATAGTTAACCATCTAATATCTTTTCCATCTTCAGTATGCTTCATTACAGCATCAGTTAAATATTTTAACTTTTTGGCATATTTTCTAGCAAACTTGTGATCAATATTATTAACTATGTTTAAAGGTTCAATTATTTCTGAGAGTGTTCTATCTTTACGATATGTATAACTAGTTAGGAGATATGTAGCTTTTTTTAATTCACTTTTTGCAACCATTTTGTTATCGACTTTTGCATAATAAATAGCTTTCTTAAAAGCATATTCTAAATGTTCATAGTAATCTAGTTCAGATGATTTATCAAATTCTTCATAGCAATTAATAATAAGGTTTATATTTTCATTATTGACATACTTTTTTTCTACAACAGATAAAGTGTTAAAAGGAATTCTCTTTAAAAAAACAAATACTTTGTTCCAAGAATCTTGGGTTTTAATATATT
This sequence comes from Arcobacter thermotolerans, assembly GCF_983172305.1. Classification (NCBI taxonomy): domain Bacteria; kingdom Pseudomonadati; phylum Campylobacterota; class Epsilonproteobacteria; order Campylobacterales; family Arcobacteraceae; genus Arcobacter; species Arcobacter thermotolerans. The sequence goes on along the minus strand of NZ_CFAFZJ010000006.1, from coordinate 27,832 downwards.
TTAGACCTTGTTCTAGTGAGAGATTTAATATATCAGAGTTTTCATACTTAAAATCTACAACTCTAGGTTTCCCCTTAAAAAGGTCTATATCACTCGCTAAAAATTCAAAATTTTCAACAATATCATTTTCTAGTTCTGCATAACTTTTATATTGAGCTTTATTTATATTACTTTCAATAATCAAATTTCTTATAAAAAATTTCAACCAATTAAAAAAGAAATTTTCTAATGGTATTGATTGTTCAAACTTTTCAAGTTTCTCAATATTATAAACTGCATACATTCTCACTAGACCATAAAAATTTCTTAACTCTTTTTTTTTTATGTAGCCACTTATAAAATTTAAATTTAATTCTTCTAACACAATATCTTTTCTTGGATTCTTAGCTACTAATATTCTTTGATCACAATTTGTTTTATTAAGAGAACGATTTATTTTATTTGCAACGCTTGCTTTATCTACACATTTAACTTTATTATATAGTTCTAATATTTGGATAAAACCAATTTGTTCATACACTTCTTCAATAAAAATACTTAAAAAATCATCATATCCACCTGATAACAGTTCATTAAACTCTATATTTAAATCATTATTTAACGCTATTCTTTCACTAATATAGTATTTATAATCTTTTAATGGGATTTCATCTTTAAAATAACCCTCAAGCAAATTCCATCTTGGAACAAAACCATTTCTTTGGGATATATAAAAAGCTTTAGCAATTATCTCATTACTAAAATTAGCCTCTCCATCAAAGAAAAGCATTTCATTTGACTTTTCAAAGCCATATATTAAACCAACTGCTTCAAAATATAATTCAAATCTTTCTAAAAATTCACTGTTATAATCATCTGATATAGTTGTGTATATTGTTCTGTTTAGTTCACTAATATATACATAAAGTGACCAATCTAATGTTTCTCTTGCTACATATAAAAAATTATCATAGTTTGTTTTTATGATTCCTTCTGAATAACCATGATAAAGACTTTTTGTTAAGAAATCATTTGTAGCGTATTTTTTTACATTGGTATAATTTTTTAGTTTAATATAATACTTTAACAGATATCTATATGATTTTGCATTCTTATAAAAATGTTGTTGTTTTAACCATTTAGCAATATCTTTATATATCTCATCAAGATTTGCATTTGATTCAAGTTTTTTAATATTAAATCTTCTAAAAGAATCATGATAAAGTTTTATTCCACCTCTTGAAACGTTTTCAACTATTACAGGGGATAAAACTTTTAAATTATTCTCTAAATGATTACTACGGGGGATGATTTCACTCAACTCTTGTCTTGTTACAGAAAAATCTAGGCAAGATAAAGTTTCTGATGTCAGATTATCTCCAATTTGTTCTGTTAAGTATTGATAATATTTTTCAAGGTTAAAATCATATGCTGGAAGTTTATTAAACGTCTCTAGACTTATTTCCTCACTTATAAGCGTTTTGATAATATATGTTAAATAAAGTGGATTACCTTCACTTTTTTCAAAAATATATTCAGATAAAGATTTATCTTTTAGTAACATATTGTCTAAAGAAAATTTATGCATTAATTTTATAGTGTCATTAATATCCCATTCTGGAATTTTATATTCTATAAATCCGAATTTTTGCATTAAAATTTTAATCTCATCTACTGGTTGAGAACCTAAAATAATAGATATATTCTCAGGTAAATTTATTCTAGAAATGTATTCAATAATTTTTGTTTTATCTTCTGCTAAAGTAGATGAACTTTTTAAAACCCTATCAATATGGTCTAAACCATCAATTATAATCACTAAATCTTCTTCAATGCAAGATAGTAATAATTGAAGTTCATTTAAATCAGATACAAAAAGTTTTTCTTTTACTTCTTGTAAGTTTGGAAACTCTTCTATGATATTAGCAATTAAATTACCAAAAAAGACATCAGAACTAACTCTTTTTTCTATTAAATCATCTTCTGTACTTGTGTAACAGTAGTGTCTAATTACTTTTTTAGAGTGATCATTTAAATAGTCTATAAAGTTTGTTAAGAACCAAGACTTTCCGCTTCCTGGTTCTCCAATAAGTAGACTCTTTCTATTTGTAATAGCTTCATCATAAAAAGAAGAAAACTTTTCAATATTTTTAATATTTTTTGTTTGGTCAATTTCAAACTTTTGTTCTATCTTTCCAAAGTCAGTTTTTATCTTCAAATCTTTTAAAATATTTTCTACAGTAACTTCTGCTGATTTAGCTCTATATTCTCCTACTTTTTTTGCTAAAATAATTAAAAAACGATTTATATCAACATCATTATTTGGATATTGACCCACTCCTAACTTTTCTGCTTGTAGATATAAAATGTTTTCCAAATAACTTGGAGAAGCAAAATCTAAACTTGCTTTAGGAAATTCCAATTCTATAATTAGCTCATCACAAAAAGTCTTAAAATCATTTCTATTTATTGAATTTTCTATTATAAAACTTCTGAAGTTCTTCCAAGAGCTTAATGGCTCAGAATCATTTTCCCATATTTCATCTAAATTAATTTTAAAAAGTTTTGTTGGGTAATCTAAAAAAGATGATGTTTCACTTTGTATTGGTATTAATACATTTTTTATATCATCATCTACAGGTTTATCCCAAGCCAAACAAAGCCTGAACTCACTACTAGAAGATTTTAATTCATTCCAAGTTCTATATATCTCATATAGTGCCAAACCTTTACTATCATTTGCAAAATCATTTTTTATAAGCTTTCTTGCAACACTATCATTACTATATTTAATTTGCTTTCTTTGAATTTTAGAATCATTAACAATAACTAAATCATCAAATCTATCAGGTGTACTTTTAACTGTAACTTTTTCACTACCATCTTTATCCCTAGTTGTTACATTATATGTACCTACTGTATGTTTTTTATCAATATAAAAAGTAGTTTTATTATTACCCTTTAAAATTTCTTTTAGGATAAAATAGCTAGTTAATAAATCTTGATAATCATAACCTTCATGTGCATTATTTAAACTCAAAATAAACCTTTAAAAAATATTGTTAAATTAACAAAAATATAATAAATACTAATTATATATAAATATATACTTTTGATAAAAAATATGTTGATTTTATATAAAACAAAACTTGATTTTATTCCTTATGGTAACAGAAAATAATTTTTTTATAATTTTGCAAATAAGTATAAAAAGCAACTTAAATAACTTGATATATACTACTTATTTTAGTTGCTTTAAAATTTGAATTTCTTTTTATGTAAGAAGTTTAAATATTCTCTCTATTTAAACTATCAATTAATGTACTTCTTTTAACTTCAAAAGTTCTACATATACTTGCTTTACTCATTCCATCATTTAAAGCTTTTTTAATAGCTATCATTTTTTCTTCACTAATAGCTCTAGGACGTCCACCCCTTATTCCTCTATTCTTAGCAGCTTCAAGTCCAGCTTTAACTCGTTCTTGAATTAAACTTCTTTCAAATTGAGCTAAAGCTCCAAATATATGAAAGAACAATTCACCAGAAGCTGTAGTTGTATCCATACCTTCAGTAATAGATACAAAAGATACATTTTTATTTTTTAAATCTGTAATAACAGATATAAGATGAGCTAAACTTCTTCAAAGACGATCAAGTTTCCATACAACTAAAGTATCACCATCTTTTAAAAATTCTAAAGCTTTATCTAAACCAACTCTTTTATCTTTTGAACCAGATGTTTTATCAGAAAATATATTTCTTTCATCTACACCATATTTTAAAAGTGCATCTTTTTGTAAAGATAAATTTTGATCATCTGTTGAAACTCTAATATAACCTACATGCATACGAAAAACCTCTCTTATATAGTTTTCGTATTATATTGCAATCCGATACTATTTATCGTGTAAAAAATAGCTATTTTTTGTAATGTTTTGAGAAGTTAAATAAAGTGTCGGAAAAGAAGTGTTAAAAAATAATTTTCTAGATTTTAAAATACATACTATTTTTGCAACTAAGTTGCATTAAAGTTGATTGTCATTATTATTCTAATTCTTATTTGCAACTAAGTTGCAAATAAAATTAACAATTAGGAACAGATATGAAAATACGATTAGTTCTATTGGCTTACTCAATCATTTTTATAACTACTCATTCAAATGCAGAAGCGACAAAGCTTGAAGAGATAAAAATTTTTGAAGAAACTAATAAATCTACTGGTTATACAAATCAATTTCAACAAGAAAGTTTAACAGGCTCAAGACTTGGATTAAATATCAAAGAAATACCTGCAAGTATTGAACTAATAAACTCAAAAACTATGGAAGAAAGAGGAGATACAACAATATCTCAAGCTATAACAAAAGCTACAGGGATAATTGGTGGAGAATCGGGCCATGGTATAGGTGGAAAATTCATAGCAAGAGGGTTTGCTGGGAATAGATTCCCTGGTATTACTTTTTTAAGTGATGGTTTAAAATTAGGTGGATCTCCAATATCTGTCAGAAATATAGAAGTTGCAAACTTAGATAGGATAGAAGTTTTAAGAGGTGCTTCATCTGTTTTAAATGGTGAAGGAAGTATTGGAGCTACTATAAATTTAATTACTAAAAAACCAAATTTTACTAAAGAAGAAACTGAACTTGATTTTAGATTGGGAAGTTATGATAGCTATAGAGCATATTTTGGTACAAATGGTGTTGCAATAAAAGATATATTAGCTTATAGAATAGATGTAGTTACAAGGGAAATTGGTTCAAATTTTGATGGAGAAAAAAGAGAAGTTGATTCTTTAAATACTTCATTCTTATACAAAATTAATGATAATTTAATTACTACATTATCTATTGAAAAATCTAAAGATGATAATGAATATATTTATGTAGGAACACCATTAGTTAATAATAAACTTGATAAAAGTGTAAGAAAACAAAATTATAATATTTTTAGTGATGGTGTAGATAAAGGTGATAACTTACTAATTAAGCAAGGTACTGAATGGTTCTATGACAATATAGAAATAAAAAATCAATTCTATTATCAAAATTCTGAATCAGAGGCTAGACGACCGTTTACAACAAATCAAGTTCCTAATGAATCCAAAGTTAAAATAAGCGGTTCAGATATGTGGTCAAAACAAGATTTAATCGGTGATAGATTAGATTTTATACAAAAAGGAGATATTTTTGGTCTAGAAAATAGATTCTTAGTTGGTACTGATATAAGTAAAATGAACTTAAAAAGAGATATTTCACCTAGTAGTACTTTACCAAACCCTGCAATTAATATGTATAATCCAAATAAAGAGATATTTGGAAATAGATTTAGATATCGAGAAAAAGAAGTTGATTTAGACATCAATCAATACTCATTTTACGTAGAAGATCAACTAAATATAACTGACAATCTTAAACTTATCGGTGGAATACGTTATGATATACACGATTTAGAATGGAATTATCTTAAAGGTTACTATGCAACAAATAGTTCAAAAAGTAAAAAACATAAAGATTTATCATATAGAGCAGGTTTGGTATTTGATTTAACTGATACTACAACTCTTTATACTTCATATACTACTTCAATTGAACCGGGTGCTTCTTTAATTGGGCTAAGAAATAACCAAACAGATTTAGATTTAACAAAAGCTGAACAATATGAAGTTGGATTAAAACAATCTTTATTAGATGATAAAGCAGAATTTACAATAAGTGCCTATGAAATCAATAAAAAAAATATGTTTGTAAATGATCCAAACAATGTAGGAAATATTCTAAACTCAGGAGAACAAAAATCAAAAGGTTTAGAACTTAGCTTTGGTATTCAACCAATTGAACAAATTTCTATAGATGCAAATTTTGCATATACTGATGCTAAATTTGAAGGTTCATACAATTATGGAAAAACTCCAAATTCTGTTCCAGAGTACATAGGAAATTTAGGAGTTAGATATATGCCTATATCAAATTTTGGTATTGGAACTTGGCTTAGATATGTAGATTCTTTTTATATAAATGATACAAACACATTAAAATTACCAAGCTATACAACAGTTGATTTAACTTTAGACTATACATATAACAAAAAAACAACATTCTCATTCTTACTTAAAAACTTAACAGATGAACTATATGCAACAACAGCAAAAAATGATACAGGTGGTGTTTATCTAGGTGAAGCTAGAAGTTTTGAATTTGGTGTAAATTATAAATTTTAAAAATAAGGATAAAAGATGATAAAAAAAATAGGTTTTGTAGTATTATTTACTACTATTTCAACGGTACAAAGTTTTGCTCATGATGTATGGGTCGATGGTTATAATAGTTCAATGTTTAAAGGATTTATAAAATATGAGCATGTTTTCTTTATTCCTCAGAAAATAGAAAATGATAGAATTCATCTTTTTGAACCACTTGTGATTATTGATAAAGATTTTAAAAGTACAATGTTAAAAAATGGTGTTGAAAATGGTCAATATAATTTAGATAAATCTCTAGATGATGGAACTTATATTTTAAAAAGTAGTTACAAACCTACATATTCAACAAAAAATGAAAACAATAAATGGATTACAGGAAAAAGTAAAAAAGATATTTCAAATGCGCAATATTGCAAACAAATATCAAGATTTGCAAAAAGTATTATAAATATAGGAGATGATAAAAATGATTTTGTTACTAAACCAATAGGACAAAATCTTGAAATTGTACCTTTAGAAAATCCTTCAAATTTTAAAACTGGAGTTTCATTTAAAGTTAAAGTCTTATTAGATGGTAAACCTGCCCAAGAAGTGGCTTTAAAAGGTACTTTTGAAAGCTTTAAAAAAGAAGAATTTGCATTTTCTGGTACTACTGATTCAAAAGGAGAAATTGAGATTTTACCTTTAAGAGGTGGAAAATGGATTTTATTAACTAAAGTTGTTAAACCTTATGAAGGTAAAGATTGTGATGAAATATCATATTCTTCAACTTTGAGTTTTCAAGTTAAATAGAAATATAAAGAGAAGTTATATTCTCTTTATATTCTGAATAATTTGCAATAATCAATCTTTACAAACAAGAAGATTTTACTTTATATTTTTATTATTTTTAAATTTAAATATGTACTTTATAAAATTACTCTTTTGTAATCGAATCCACATCTATTTCTATGCTCATCCAATCTTTATCAACTTCCCCATGAATTGTTACTTTATCTTTTGGAGATATTTGCATTCCATTCCAATTTTCATTGTCTATTTCAATAGTTATATCTCCAGTGCTATCTCTAAATAAATACTTATCTTTTCCTAAATGTTCTACAATATAACCCTCAATAGCTACGGGCATATCATCTTTATAAGTTTTTGCTTTTTCAATAGTAGACTTTGTAATAGTAGGTCCAACAAATCCACCTCTTTGAATTTGAGATTGGTTTAAATTCTGTGCAAATAGAGATGTTGTTACAAAAAATAAACTCGTAACTAAAATACTTTTTTTCATTTTTTTCCTTTGTTTTAATTTTATGATGGAATTAAAACAAAGAATTATTAGCAAAATATTAATTTTTTATATATCTTATAAAATTTACCAATATATATTAATTTTAAATCCATTTGGATTTATATTTTCAAAATTAACATTTAAATTATGCAACTTTGCAATTTGCATAATAATCGAAAATCCAAGACCACTTCCTATTTGTTTTTGTCCAGCAGGTCTTAAAAATCTTTCTCCTATATTTTTCAAGATTTTAGAATCCAAACCTTTTCCATTATCTTGAATAAATAAGTTATTTTTTTCTAATTTAATTTCTATCTTTGTACCTTTTTCATTGTATTTGATTGCATTATCTAGAAGATTTCTAATAAGTAAAGATAAAATAAAAGGCTCACCTTTTATAGTTTTTATATCTTCATCATATAAAAAATCTATAGAAATATCTTTTTGTTTTGCATTAAATTCTACTTCTTTAATCGTTGAATTAATAATTTCAATCCAATTTATATTTGTTAAATTCTCAAAATTACTTATTGATTCTAATCTTGAAAGAGCTAATAATTGTTCTATCATTCTTGTTGATTTATCTACACCCATTTCAATATTATTTAAAGATTTGATTAGTGAGTCTTTATCATCTAAGGATAGTTTTGCAACTTCAGTTTGGATTTTTATTGCAGCAAGTGGGGTTTTAAGTTCATGCGCTGCATTTGAAGTAAATCTTCTCTCTTTTTCAATCATATTTTTTATTTTAATAAATAATAAATTTAAAGCTTTTACTACAGGTTTTAATTCTATTGTTGTATGTTCATCAAGAGTTGAACTATCGTTTGGATTACGTGATGCTAAAGTATTTGATAATTTATTTAAAGGTTTTAACTCTTTTGATATGAGAATAAATGTTATTGCTACTAAAAATGGTAGAACAAATAACCACGGATATGTTAAATTTTCTATAATATCAAATATCAAATCATTTAAGTAATCTATTTCTTGAGCAACCATTACTATAAATTTTTTATCATTACTACGCATCCAAACAATTTTAAATTCTTTATTTTCTTCAAATAGCAACCCATCATTTGTATTTAATATATTATTATTAAATACAAAATTATCGTTATTCTCTTCACTAAAATCTTTGTAAATAATTTTTCCATCTAAAGAATATATTGCATAAGTGAGACTATCATCTTCAATAGACATATATTTTTCTGCAATATCTTCGTTTATATTGTTTAATTCATAATTTAAATTTGAAGAATTAATAAGAGTATTGATATTTGAATTAACAACTCTTTTTGCAAAATAATATAGCTGAGTATCTAATACTTCAACTAAAGTTTTTTTTGTTTGATACATACTTATAGATATTGCAATAATAGAGCTTATAGCAAATAAAAATAGTAATATAATTGATAACCGTAATTTTAAACTAAAATTTTTCATTTTTTAGGCTCTTCTAATTTATATCCCGCTCCATAAACTGTTTTTATATAATCATTTCCAATTTTCTTACGGATTGCATGTATAAAAACATCAAGAGCATTTGAATTTAGTTCTTTGTCAAAATCATATAATTTTTCAACAATAACTTCTCTACTTAAAACTATTCCTTTATTTAATATGAAAAGTTCAAGAATTTTTATCTCTTTTGTTGTTAGTTCTACTATATTATTATTCTTTAAAACTTTTTGTTCTAAAGGGTATAATTTTATATCTCCTATTTCAAGGTATTCTTTAACTAAATTATAATTTCTTCTATTTAATGCAATAACTCTAGCATGTAATTCAGCTAAAGAAAATGGTTTACATAGATAATCATCAGCACCTTTAGTTAAACCTTCAACTCTTTGATTTATTGCATCTCTTGCAGTTAAAATAATTACAGGTGTTTTAATATTTTTTTCTCGCCAAAATTTTAAAATATCAAGCCCATCAATATTCGGAAGACTTAAATCTAAAATTACTGCATCATAATTTATCATAAATATTGCCTCTTGCCCATCTAACCCATCTTCGAACCAATCAATACTAAATCCAAATTTTTTAAATGCAGAAACAATACCGTCGCCTATTAGATTATCATCTTCAATAAGTAAAATTTTCATATAAATATCTTTTTTAGAATTTTTATATTATTTATATCATTTAAAAATTAGTAAAAGATTAATATCATGTATAAATAAAGAAATATAAAAATAATTTTAACCATTTTTATATTTTATAAGTAATTCTTATTTTAAAAAATTACATACGAAAATAGAATTAATATTTTCCGACATCTGTCGAAAAGCTTCTTTATATTTTCGGTATAAAATACTATATTTTAAAAGCTTAAAAAAATATCAGATGTCGGAAAACAAGTGTTTTAAGATGTATTTTAAATGTCACTTTTATATTATTTTGAAAATAACATTTATTGAAAATTATAAAAAATTCATTAAGTTAAAATTGAAGTAATTATTAATAGTTTTAGCTTTTATGAATTTTCTTATTATGAAAAATTCATTTGTAACATTTTTATTTGTTTCGTATTTTAAATTCATAATAAGCAAAAAGTATAACAACCAAAGCTATTACTATAAAACTAATTAATTCATTTTGTAAATTTTGCATGATAATTATTTATACCTTTTAATTTCATAAGTTTATTTACTCTAATGTTAATTTATACCAAATACTTTAAGCATTACATATTTTGAAACACTTAAAGATGATTGCTTAGCTTTTTTTGTAATTTCATCTTTTTGCTCTTTTGTCAGATAAATTACAATTTGTTCTTGCTTTAAATCATCTTTATCAACTTTTGGTCTACCTTTTGGATTTAAAACTTTTTTAGTCTGCCCTCTTCCAGAGTTTACAAATTCATCTAATTCATTAATATTATTTTGAGTATTTTGGTCTTCAACAAATGCAAATGATTTTTTTTCATTTTTTTTAAATATTGATTCTTTCATTTAGTAACCTTTATTTTATTTATATTATATAATTATATTAATATTAATTTATTAGTAAATAAATATTATTTAACTATTTACATATTCAACTAATTCATCAAAGAAACTATTAAAATCTTGATAAGCTTTAGACTTTTCATCAAGGAATTCTAAAATACCTAAACCATTTGAAAAAGAGTTTTTATATGCTTCTCTCTCATATATTACACTTTCACAAAGTTTTATATCTTCAAGGTTTTTATCTTTAATATATTGTTTTAAATCTTCTATTTTTTTAGTTAAGAAAGGATTTGGGCTAGCTTTAGAAATAGTAATTAGTGCTTTAGTATTAGGATTAAAAGCTTTAGCTTGATTAAATAAGTTTATCATTTTATTTAAAACAGCAATATCTAAATCACTTGGAAGTGTTGGAATAATTACTAAATCACTAATAGCTAAAGCTTGTCTCATCTCTTCACTATCTCTTCCACCTGTATCAATTACAATAGAAGAGTATTTATTTTTTAAGCTTTTTACTTCTTTACCAAGACTTGTTCCAAATTTAGAAACAGTATTAAAAATAAGGTCAATATTTTCATTAGCTCTAATATTAGTAAATACTTCAATACTTCTTTGAGGGTCTGCATCAATAAGCAAAGTATCTTCTTTTAAAAGTCCTAGTTTAACTGCAATGTTTAAAGCAATTGTAGTTTTTCCACTACCACCTTTTTCATTACAAACTGAAATGATCATTTTAATTCCTTTGATATTTTATTATTAAATTATATATAAAATGATATTAATTTACTATTATATAAATATTAGTTTATAACTTAAAACTATATAATTAAATCAAATTTAAATTTTTTTGGATTTTCATCAACAGGATAAAAACTTTTTATTTCATACACAACTGTTTCAAAAGGTTCATCTATTTTAATTATTTTTACAAAATCAAATCCCATAAGCCAATTACACTCGATTTCTAATTCATCAACATATTTTATGACAAATAATCCATCTTCATCAATCACTTCTAAAATACTATCATTGAGAGCTATATTTTTTATATATTCAAAAAAACTTTTATCAATAAAAAAACTATTACCTTTCAATCCTGCTTTAGATCCAAGGCTTTCAAGAATATAAGATTTTGATAAAGCAGTATTCATTTGTAATTGTCTAGGATTGTGCATTAAAGTATAATCACCAGTATTTATGGCTAATTGTGATTTTTCATTTATGTCTCTTTTTGTATAGTTATAGACTAAATCATCTACTGTAATTTCATCTAAAAAGCTATTAAATCTTTCACCATATGATAAAACTGTTCTAGCTCCAATTTCATCGCTTTTATTTACATTAATATGTGAAATAATAACAGTTCTAATCCACATTGAAATTTCATATATGTGATTGTTTAATGGATAACAATTCATTACAGATGAAGATTCATTATAAACTAATGGAATTGTTCTTACAACAGCATCATTTAAAATAAAAATGTACTCATTTAAAGAAGAAATATTAAGATAGTGTTGTCTATAGAAATTTTTTAACCTTAAATCAATTTTTTCCCATTGTTCTTGATTTAATATCCATCCATTTTTACAAAAATCATTACTAAATCCTAATAGGTCACTCCAAACTGTTAAGTTTTTTATTAACTCAAATTTTTTATGTTGAGATTTTTTATCTTTTTCATCCAATCCAGAAAAATATTCCATTAATCAATATCTTTTAATTTTTCTAAATTTTTATAGTATTCTTCAAAACGTTTTTTTTCTAAATATTTAGCTTGTTTAATTAATCTTTTATAAGATATATTATCTAATATTTCATCATTTGTTTTGAAAATTATATCTTTAAATGCTTTATCAAATTTTTCTTTTGGAGCTTCTTTCCAATAAATGAGAGAATCAATAATTTTATTAACATTTGTTATTTTTAAAATAGTGTAAATTGACAAATCAACAGTTCGTTTTGATATATGTTCTGAAATAGCTTCACTTGGAGACTGAAATTTACTATCTTTCCAACCAACATATAAACTATTATTTTTTCTTTCATTTATTGTTTCTACAAATTTATCTTTTTGTCTATGTAAAGCTATAGGAAATGAAAAAAATTCAATTTTTGATTTATGACTATTCAGCCTTTTTTGTAACTTTTTATTATCATATTTTTTACCAGCTATTACTTCAATACCAATTCGAAATAAGATATACAATTTACTAATTTCTTCTCGTGCTATATGTGATAAAGCATATGCTCTAGCAAAATATTTATTATTCAATAATAACTCAGCCTCATCTGATAAAGATTGTGCATTTAATTTAATTTTCACCATTCCATCAATAATATCATCTATTGTCATATTTTGCATTACAATCCTTTTTGTTATTAATTTGCATATTTCACTTATTTAATACATCACTTCTCATAAAATTTATCAACAAACCCAACAATCTTATCAAGAACTCTTGTTAGTATAGTTCTTCTCTCTAAATATTTTGGAGTAACATTTAATGTTTTAGCAATATCGTTTTGAAGTGGTTCTCTTTGTTCATAAATATAGGTATCTACAACTTTTTTTAATTCATCTTTATTTAGATTTTCTTCATCTGCAATTGCATTAAATGCTTTTAATTTCTCTTCATCCCAGAATTTTACAAACTCATCTTCAATATTTTCACTGTTATCTATTTTTACTAAATTTTCATTTATAAATTTTTCTATTAATTCTCGTTTACTTCTTAGTTGTGGGTTATTGTTTAGTAAATTAGATATATCTTCTCTTTGTTTAGCTTTTTGTTCTTCATTTTCGCTTTCTTTAAATAAACCCAAAAGCTTTAAAATATATGTAACATTTATTTCATCTTTATGAATTAGCTCTAGTTCAAAGTCCACATCTTCTAAAATAGATACTTTTTCTTTATTAGGATTAACACTAGGTTTTAAATCAAGGTATTTACTCATATAATCTTCAAACTCTTGCTCTAATATCTTTAAATCATCCCATTTAAAATCACTAAAACCACCTAAAATATTCTTTACTCTTAATAGTTCTCTAAATGCTTTAATAAACTCTAGTTTCTCTTCTTCACTATATAAGTCACTAACACTACTAACTGTTGGAACAATTAATTTTAAAGCATCATATTTTTCATTGAAAGTTTCTACATAACTTTCATATGGTTGCATTATAATTATCTCTTTTGCATCTTTATTTGAAAATAAAGATATTGCATCATCAGTTGCTTGTTTTAAATTTCTAAAACAAACTATATTACCTTGAGATTTTAATTCATTTAGTATTCTATTTGTTCTACTAAATGCTTGTATTAATCCATGATATTTTAAATTTTTATCAACATAAAGTGTATTTAGAGTTTTACTATCAAATCCAGTTAAAAACATATTTACAACAAGTAAAATATCTATCTCTTTTTGTTTAACTCTTTTGGAAATATCGTTGTAGTAGTTATAAAAACTTTGAGAATCTTTTGTAGAGTATTTACATCCAAATATTTTATTATAATCTTCAATAAACTCATCTAGTTTTTCTCTAGAGTGTTTATTTATATGCTCTTCATCAACATATGCACCATTTGATTCATCTAAATCAATCATTCCAGTTGCATCTTTATCATCTTCATTTGCACTATATGAAAAGATTGTTGAAATATTTAAATTATGGTTTTTCTTTTTAAATAGTTCATAATATTTTATAAGCATTTCAACAGAGCTTACACACATCATAGCTGTAAACTCTTTTGAGTGAGTTTTTCTATCATGATTTGCAATTATATAATCAACTATTTTTTCAATTCTATCGCTACTTTCAAGAAGCTCTTTTTTATCAATATCTTCAACTGCAATATCAATATTTGTAACACTATTTTCTCTTTGTTTATACTTTCCAATATACTCAACAGAGAATTTTAAAACATTCTCATCACTAATAGCATCAGTAATTACATATTTATGTAAACACTCATCAAATAACTCTTTTGTGGTTCTTTTTCCAAGTGCATTTCCAGTTGCATTTTGGGCAAATATTGGTGTTCCTGTAAATCCTATCATTTGATTGTTTGTAAAGAATTTAGTAATAGCTAAATGAGTTTCACCAAACTGGCTTCTATGACACTCATCAAAAATAAATACAATATTTTTATCTTTTACTATATTCATTTGTTCTAAATACTGTTTTTTTGAAATTGCAGTATTTAGCTTTTGAATAGTTGTAACAATTAGTTTTGTATCATCAGCAAATTGTTTTACAAGAGTTTTTGTATTATCTGTTCCATCCACACTTCCATCACTAAAGCTATTAAACTCTTTTGTTGTTTGATAATCTAAGTCTTTTCTATCTACAACAAATACTACTTTTTCAACTTTAGGAAGTTTCATAAGAATTTGAGCTGTTTTAAAAGAAGTTAGAGTTTTTCCACTTCCAGTTGTATGCCAAATATATCCATTTTTATTTGTATCTCTAACTCTTTCAATAATAGCTTCAACTGCCCAGAATTGATATGGTCTTAGAACCATTAGAGATTTTGAAGCTTGTGCTAAAACGATATATTTACAAATCATTTTAGATAAATGACATTTTTCTAGGAAATTTGTTGTAAATTCATTTAAGCTATCAATTCTATGATTGTTTTTATCACTCCAATAGAAAGTTTGTTTAAAATTCATAGATTCTAGTTTATTATTAGAGTAGTATTTCGTATTAACATTATTTGATATTACAAATAGTTGAATATAAGTAAATAGAGCATTATTAGAACTATACGAGTGTCTTTTATATCTAAGTGTTTGATTAAATGCTTCTTTTAGCTCTAAGCCACTTCTTTTTAGCTCTATTTGGCATAAAGGAAGACCATTAATTAAAATTGTTACATCATATCTAGTTTTATAAATACCTTCAACACTTACTTGTGAGGTTACTTGAAATAGATTTTGGCACCAATGTTCAGAATCTAAAAATTCAATATATTTACTTGTTCCATCATCGCAAAGTAAAACAAATTTATCTCGTAATATCTTTGCTTTTTCAAAAACATTACCTTTATTTAGATGATTTAGAACTCTTTTAAATTCAGTATCACTTATAGTTGTTTTATTATGCTTTTCAAGTTGGATTTTTAGATTGTCTTCTAACTCTTTATCATCTTTAATAACAACTCTTTCATACCCTAAATTTTGGAGTTGTTTTAATAAGTTTTCTTCTAATAGTGCTTCGCTTTGTGTGCTCATTTTGTTTCTTTATTTATGAAATTTTATATATGAGATTTCATAATCTATATTAAGAAATGTTTCTAAAATTTGAACTCTAGATCTTATATTAGATGAATTATTAGTACCTTGCTGAGTATTACTATAATAATCAAAATATATATATTCATCTTCATCAATTTCATCAAAAGATTTTTTTCCTACCATTTCAACTTTATTTTGAAACTCAGTTAGTTTATTATTTGTAATTAAACTAATTAAATTTTGATTTATTGCATCTTTTACAAGAATATAATAAATTGGTAAATCCCCTTGTCTTTTTAGGAGTTTGTCACTATCAAGAAATATTACATTAAATTTATTTAAAACTTGTTCTACATTATTTTTATAGATTTCAATTGTACTAGCATCTTTTGCTTTGTAATTTAAAACAAATTTATCTAAAAATGATTTTGACGTATCAATAATCTTTTGATGTTCAAATATACAATGTTCTAGATATAGTAATTTTGTACATATCTCATGATGCTGATATCTTGAATTATTAATAGTTATTTTGTTTGAGAAAAAACTATTTTTAGTCAGCTCTCTTATTGCTCTAACTACATTACCTCCAATAGCATTTCTTTTTTCAGATGCATTTAATGGAACAGCTTCATTTAGACGAGAAAACATGTCTTCAATCAACATTATGTCGTCGGTTTGTACTATTACAATAGGTAAATTAAACGAATCGAAATGAATTCTAATTTTTGGAAATTCTTTAGCTAAATCATTATACTTTAATGATTTTAAATTTAAACATTCATCTTTAAAATATTTAAAATCATCCGCTAATGAAAATTTACCATCCATAAACTCCCAAATAGTTTCCAATCTCTGACGTCCATCAATAACAGAATATAAATAATTATCATGTTTCAATTCATGAAAATATATTTTTGGAATATCATAATTGTTTAGTATAGAGTCAATTAGTAATTGCTTTTTTTCTAAACTCCAAATATTACCTTTTCTTTGATATTCAGGACTTAGATCAATTTCATCTCTTTCTGCATATATTTTCATAATAGCAGAATGATTCATTGGAATCGTATTTATTGTACTCATGATATTACTCCTCTTTTTTTTAAAATACTTTTTATACTAGCTAGTTCAGGGAATAATTGGAATTCTGTTATTCCTAATATTTCTATCTGTTTTAAGATGTTTTTTTTACTATCTTTTTTTATAATATATTTGACCATATGTGTTTGGTCACCAATATCTTCTATTGATATTTTTTCATGATGATGTATTGTAAATACACCCATCTGTGCTTGTATTCTTGGGTTATTTCTTGTTGCAATAACAGCAGCTGGACTTAATTCAACTTTTGTACTTATAAGACTTTCTATAGAATATCCAATAATTTCGTCATCTTCAAAAGAAGGTATATAAAATTCCTCCTCTTTACTCTTTATCTTTGCATTTTTATTTAATTCTGTTGGTTTCAAAGCCCAAACTACAGCATCTGAATTATCCTCTATTTTTCTAAGTGCAAAAAATAATGCTATTAAAGGACTTTCACTCCAGTCTAGAAGTCTAGTTGGAATACCATAATGTTGCATTAAAAACATCCAATCAAATTTATTATTAGGCTGGGTAGATGTTAACATCGATGCATTTTGTTTAAATGCACTCAGTAAAGTCGTTTCTGGAGCATTAGAATTTCGTAAATAGCTTGGAAGCAAAGTATATGATTCTTTAGTTTGCCCCCTATACCATACAGAACCACCATAACCTGTAAAATCATTTTCCAATTCGTTAATAAGTTCAGTTAAGGAACTTATCTCTTTGATACTGTATGCCATAATTATTATTTCCTTTTTTTTAATTTTATATAAACATTTCTTTTAAAAGTGATTTTTTAAACTCTTGTGTTAATAATAGTTGTTTTTGAACTTGTTCTATTTTATTATCTGTTGAAGATAGAAAGTTAGCTATTTTTGTTTGTTCTTCTAGGCAAGGTACTTTTAGTTTAACCTTCTTCAAATTACCTTTTGGAAGTTGTTTTAATGCTGTACCAGTTTCAAAAGCTTTATACTGTTTTTTGCTATCTCTGTAGTCCAAAGCATAGAGCAAATAAAGATAATTAAGTTTTGATGTGTCAGTAATCCTTAATAGGCAAATCTGTGCATTTATGTTTGAACCGTTGTGTTCATTTTCTATTAAAGCAAGATTTCCTAGTTCCCCTCTAGTCGTAATTAAAATATCATTAGTTAAAAGATGACCTGCTGTCAAAGTAGAGTGTTGCTCTTCTGAAATGTATTTTGTATCACTAGTATCTATTTTTAGATTTTTAATATTGTTAGCTCTTAGGAAAGGAACACCATTTGGTTTAAAATCATCTGATGTCGGATAAAGTTCTCCATAATTACCATCAGAAATAAGGATTGGTAACTTATCAATAGTCTTCTCTTTCCACTCACAAAACTCACTACCATCATCAGCTTTAAATCTAATTTCTTGATTAAAGATTTTTTGCATTATACTTTTTTTGTATTGTTGTAAAAGTTCTTCTTTTTTTATTAGTTGTTCTATTTTTGTATCAATAGATGTTAAAAATAAAGCTATCTTTTCTTGCTCTTGTTTTGATGGAAGACTTAGAGTCAATGTTTTTAAATCTGAATTATATACGTTACTAATACTCACACCTTTAGCTAATGTAGATATCTTTTTCTTTAATTTTGTATTTATTAAATAAGATACATACTCAGGTAAATATGTATTGTCTGACAAAGGTCTTAATATATTTATTGTTCTACCAATAGCCACATTAGATATTTTTAAAGCTGAAGCTGAACCTATATCTAAAGGATCTTCACCTGCTGATGGAAGTAAGATTTCATTTCCTTGACTAAATGTTAGTTCAGATTTATCTAGATTAGTTTTATTAATTACTTTACTAATTACTTCACTATACATATGATATAATTCACCATATCTTACACATGGTATATCAAAATTAGGTGAAGCTTCATTTTGCTTAATATTCTTACCAGTTGAAAAACTAAATATATCTTCAAACTTATATTTTTTATAATTCTCACTAAACTCTTTAAATCTCAACTTAGGCACATTAATACTTTTGCTCATTTTAAACTCTTTTTAAACTATAGTTGTATACAATTACAGCACTTACGGTAAGTCCCTGCATGCACACTTACCTTGTCTTTATTTTTATAATATTCATAACAAAATCTTCCATTTTTTTATCACAGTTATTTAAAATATCATTTACAAATAGTTCTTCTAAATTTTTAGTATCTTTTATTTTATAATGCTTTTCTAAAAGAATTTGCATTGAAAAATATACATCTAATAGTTTATGCTCATAAATATTTTTTCTAAGATTTTTGTGTAATCCATAAGCTTTAACACCTCTATAATTTCTATTAAATAATCTTCCATTATGGGCACATCTATTTCTTAGCTCTTTTAATCTTAATAAATAATTCAAAAATACATCTTTATCATACATACCAAATCTATTTGCTAAAAGCTTTAAAATACTATTATCGTTTACATTTAGCTTTGAAATAATATTAATTAAACTTCCAAGTGTAACATTTTCAATAAAATAGTGAAATGGTGGATAATTTATATTCATATTACGATTCAAATCAATTAATGTTTTATCTTTTAAATATTTCACTTTATTTGAGTTAAAATCATATTTTCCTAAATAATAATCCCTGTAATGAAGATATATTTCATTTTTTTTATTTTTTAGCTCTTTTACTTCCCAATCATAAATAGATTCATCACTTAATTTAAAATTATCAACATATGAATCTTTTAAAAGATAGAAAAATGGATTATTTGTAAGACTATAAGCAATCTCTATTAGGTAAGTTTTTAATTTTATTTCAATTTGAGAAGTTGATTTAAATAAATTTATAGAAATTTGTCTATCCAAGTTATAAAGTTCCAAAACATCATCTATACTATATTCACTTACATCTTTTCTAAATGCTTTTACATATCCTTTAAATCTAAAGATTCCAATTTCTTCAATTATTTCTTTTAATTGGTCATATTCATATTTAGATTTTTGAAAACCCTCTTTATATAATAGTTCTATATAGCTATCTACAGTTAGTCTTTTATAAGAGTATTCCAAAACTATCTCCTAAAATGGCGTAGAGATATTTAATTCTCTACAAAACGAAACTATTGTTTCATCTGTTGTTTTCATCTCTTTTTCTAAAGCTTTTAATTCACTTGAAACTTTGTCTAAATCAATAACTTCTTCCTCTTCAAATGTATCTACATATCTTGGGATATTTAGATTATAGTCATTCTCTTTTATTTCATCCATACTAGCTAAGTGGGAGTATTTTTCTATCTCTTTTCTATTTGCATAAGTATCAATGATTTTTTCAATATTTTCATTTGTTAGATAGTTTTGATTTTTTGCTTTTTCATAATCATTTGATGCATCAATAAATAATATATTATCACTATGCTCTCTACACTTTTTAAATACTAAAATGCATGTAGGTATTGAAGTACCATAGAAGATATTTGAAGGCAATCCAATAACTGCGTCTAAATAGTTTCTATCTTCAATTAAATATTGTCTAATATGTCCTTCTGCACCACCTCTAAATAATACTCCATGAGGTAAAACTATAGCCATAGTTCCATTATCATCAAGATGATAAATCATATGTTGAATAAATGCAAAATCAGCTTTTGAAGAAGGTGCTAGTTTTCCATATTGACTAAATCTATCATCATTTAAGTGAAGCGGATTTGCACTCCAGTTTGCAGAAAATGGAGGATTAGCAACTATTGCTTCAAATCTATGCTCTAAATGTTGAGGATGTTCAAGAGTATCTTCTTGTTTAATATCAAATTTTCTATAATGAACATCATGCATAATCATATTCATTCTTGCAAGGTTATATGTAGTTCTATTTAACTCTTGACCATAAAAGTTTGATACATCTTCAACTTCTTTTGCTACACGAAGAAGTAGTGAACCAGAACCACATGTTGCATCATATACTGATTTTAATCTAGTTTTTCCAACAGTTACAAGTTTTGCTAAAATTTTTGATACTTCTTGAGGAGTATAAAACTCCCCTGCTTTCTTACCTGCTCCTGCTGCAAATTGCCCTATTAAATATTCATAAGCATCACCTAAAACATCTCTATCATGATTTTTTAGTTCAAAGTTAATATTATCAAGATGATATAGAACTTTTGCTATTAGTTTATTTTTTGCTTCTTCAGTACGACCAAGTTTTGTGCTAGTTAAATCTAAATCTTCAAATAAATGTTCAAAATCATCTTCACTCTCTGTTCCCATAGTTGAAGACTCTATATGTCTTAATACTTGTGTTAAATCATCAAGAATAAAGTTATTGTTATCACTATTTCCTTTTTTTGCCATAGCTGAAAATAATTCATTTGGTTTTAAAAAGTATCCTAGTTGTTGAACACAATCATCTTTTAGGCTATTTAATATCTCTTCATGTTCAGGATTATTTGAGTCAAGGCTTGTGAATGTAATACCATCTTCTTTTAGAAGTTCATTTGTAAAGTTTTCAATTTTTTCAGATAGATATTTATAAAAAATAAAACCTAGAATATAATCTCTAAACTCATCAGCATCCATCTTACCTCTAAGCTCATTTGCAATATTCCATAATTGTTGTTCAAGTGCTTTTTTATTCTCTTCACCCATATAGTTTTAATCCCCTAAATATCAAAAATAGTGTGTAATTTTATAGTGTTAAATTAGTATTAATTATACTTTTTTGAAACTTCTAAGGTGGTTAAAATGATAGATTTATAATATAATAAAGAGGAATCTAAAAACTGGACTATAAAAAATAAAATAGATTTTAAGTCTTTAAATAATAAGAATATTATTTATAAGTATAGATTTCATTTAGATAGCTTATAAAATAGCTACTCCGAATTAGATACTTTTGCAGTAGGAATAGCATATAGATCCAAATCTAGATAAAAAAGATGTAGAGAAATTTTTTAAAGAAGCTGTAAAAGATTTAGAAAAAGTTATGAAATTTCCACAATAAAATAAATTACTAAAATAGAATGATGATGTTGCAGATGAGATAACAAATGCCTTATTTAAAACTTGACTTATTTATACTATAGTTTTAGCTTTTAATTAATTTATAAAAATATAAAGAAAGTATCAATTTCTAATCTAAATTTATAATATAAGAAATTTTTTAAAGAAAATAAAATCATCCTCCAAGATAATGCTCAGTAATACTAGCTCTATTATGCTTCATCTCATAGCTAACTTGTTGTAGTGAATCAGAATAAGAATAACCAGCCTTTCCATACTCAAACATTCTTCTTTTTGCAAAGTTCCATCTAAGACCATGACTTCCTTCAGAAACTTCTTTTGAAATAAGTGCTGCTTGTTTTATATCGTTATAATAATCTTGTCGATTGATTTTAAATTTTGAATTTAATGATAGATAATTTTTTAATTCAGCATAAGTTTTAAGTGACACTAAAACTTCACCTTGTTTTCCACCTTTTTCCTTTGTAAAAATTATTCCTCTTTCAATTTTTGTAACTTTATCAATTTTAATTCCAAGAAGTTGTTCAGGTTTTATTAATGCAACTCCTTCGATTCTAGCTCCACCTTCAAGTTGAATTTTAGCTGCAAGTTGATTAATAGGATTTTTCAAATTTGAAATTAAAAGTTCTGGATTATTATATGCACGATTATGATAATTACTGGCTACAAGTTTTAAATCTCTAGCTTCATTTAAAATAGTTTGCCTAATTGAAAAATCATATTCTCTATTTTCATTATGAATATTTTTTGAAAAGTTTTTTAATGCAATTTCTAGTTTTCCAAGTGCAGCTGAAATTTTTTCTAAGTATTGTTTACTTGGATAGTATTCAATCTTATAATCCATATACGCTTGAATATGTTGTGCTTCAATTTTTTCAAAATTTCTTATCTTCCAATGCTCTAAAAGATAGTTAAAAAAGTTGTTCCAAACTCTTCTGTAACTCTCCATAGTTTTATAGCTTGAAACCATTTGGTAGTATTCATGATTTGGATTTATTTTATCTTCTTTTTTTGCTCCTTCTTGAAATATTTGTTTAACAAGTTGGGAACTTTGATAATAAACACTTCCTCTCATAATAATCCTTTTTAATATTTTGTGATGATAGATTCAGCTCCTATCTGAAGCAATTTTTTGTTAAGTCAATCTGCTTTTTTTTAAATTCTTGCATATGAATTTTTTGGAATAATGCGTGAAGGATCTCCGTAGAGGTCAGAATTATATTTTATATTTTTCTTTCTAGTTTATTAAAAGTAATTGTGCTTTTATAAATTATAAAAAGATAAGGAGTAATAGATATTTTTTGAAAATATAATATCTATTGTTTTAGTATATTTCTAAAAAATATACTTAGTAGCAAACCTGTAAAGATATTACAAGCTAATTATTCAAAAAGTTAAAGTTATAAAATTGTAACATAGATTTTTGTTTATTGCTTTTAGGATAATTTTTTTGATAGTTTAAAAATTTGCTACGGTTTCCTTTTTTTTCTAAAACTAGACCAAACAATCCTACAATAGGGCTTCTTTAAAGTGTTGATTTTTTAACAAGAAACAGTAAAAGAAACACTTAGGAAACACCAAAAGAAACAGTTTAGAAACAGTAAGAGCTAATTTTTTTGAAAATTTTTATAGATTTTGAATTTAAAAATAGATTTATTTTAAAAAATAACAGTTATCTTTTGATGATTTTATTTTATTTTCCAAGTAATAGAATATCTCATCTTGAGTAATAATTTTTGTAGATTCATTTTTATTTGAAGCTCTTTTTTTAATAATACTTCCAATCTCAAGTGATTCTAAATATTCATCTTTTTCATTTGTGTAATTATTAATATGTAAGCCAAAATCTTTTGGATTTATTTTAAAATATAATTTGATTTTTCCATAAATTAAATTATTAGTTTGAGTTAAAATCTCTTTACTATTTTAATCTACAATACTATTTTTATATCATAAGCGAATAAGATTTTATTTACTTCATCTAATTTAATTGCCATTGAATAATCTTTAAAATGATGAATATTTATTTTTCCTTTTTTTAAAAATATAGAACTATTTTTTTATCAAAATATTAATTTATTAGATTAGTTACTATGAAATAAAAATATAAAATTTATTCAATTATTTTTACTCTCAACATTTCTTTTTCGCTGAAAAAATTGCAACTCCTACAATTCCTAAAAAAATTGGCATAAATAAAAATACCCACACTTACTATTGTTGTTGTCATATGTCTTTTCCTTTTTTAAAATAATATAATAGTTTTTAAAAATTAACTATTGAATATTTAATTTTTTTGTATTTTTAATTTTGTTTTTTAGTTTTTAAATCTTGTTAATAAAAATATTTACATACAAGTAGCAATATTCCTATCAATTCAATAACTGTTATTTTGATTATATCACTATCTAGTTTATGTCACTTAAGTTATATCTAGTTTCATATATTTTTTAATTTAATTTTCAGCAAATTAAGAATCCATCCAGAATTAACTGGAAACTAATTTAAACAACAAATTATTTATAGATTAGTTCGCTAAGACTTTAGCAAGATTTTTTGTATTTTTTCTTTGGTTCTTTTAAAATTATTCCTATCATCAATGGAAATAACATTGACAAAAAAGCAAAGCTTCCAAGAGCAATTAATCCTCGAGTTACATTATCCACTTTTTCTCCTTCTTGAGATTTCAAGTACTTCTTGAATCCCACTTATTAAAATAATTATACTAAAAAGTTTTACTAAAAACAATCTTTTTATTGTTGGTCTTTGAAATTGAAGCACATAAAAATCATTTTTGTGCTAGTTATAAACTTGCATTAAAGTAGTAAAAATAATTTAAAATTTCTTTATATAATCGAAAGTTGTTATATCAATTAATATTATACTTTTTACTATCTGGATCAATATTGATAGTTTCATGTATTTTTTTAAACAAGTTATTTCTTGTATCAAACATATCATTATTAATATAAGTATCGTATAGTTTTAAATTATCTGTATTTTTAATTTTATCTATAACTCTTATAGAAGCAAAAACTCCTGAATACTCATTTATAATTGTATTCTCTTTTTTAGGTGTATCTTCAAACAAAGAAAATACTCCAGCAACAGCTAAACCAATAGCAGCTGATGTTAAATCACCATTTGAACTACTTGCCAGATTCATAGCAGATTGTCCTACACCAATATGGCTACTATTATTTTTATCTTTATTATTTGCCTCTATATTAAATTTATTTCCTGAATCCAAAGAAACAAATTTAATTCCTTTTTTATTTTTTCTTAAATATTTAAGCTCTGCAGGAAAATAATCTCTTGATAATTCAAAATAAATCTCTTTATCTGCTTTTTCTGGACTATCCACCATTTCCCAAGAACCTAGTTCAATTTGTTTCTTAATGCCATTTTTTACTAAGTCATGAAAAAAAGAATATCTAGTGAAAAATACAAGTTCTTGCATATTTGAATTTTCTTTGTCAAAATATATTGAAGCAGTTAAATATGTATCTCTTTTATTAAATGAAGTTTCAATATCTTTATCTGTTATAAGTGAGAAATTTAGATAAGAATAAATATTTTGAATATCTTCAAGTTGAGCTACTAAATCAGTATATTGTTTTTCAAAAACTATTTTTGTACCATCATTAGATACTTTAAACTTTCCATTCTCAACTTTTTTTCTTAAGTCGTTCTCTATTGAAGTATATTTTGAATTAGTAATGCCTGTTGCTTCTTTTTGATTAGCTAGAGTGTACCATTTTATTGGAATAATATCAGAACTATTTAGATCTTCAACTATTTTTTTATTTGCTTCAACAACAAATTTCTCACTTAAATCCTCATAGTAAACTTTTGTTTTACTATTATCTTTTAAAACTGAGTCATTGTTTACTGATAAACCATTAATTGTAGTAGAACTACAACCACTTAAACCAAATATAATAGCAGCAAGTGTTGCTATTTTCATAATTAGATTTTTCATCTCTTTTTCCTCCCTCCCCCCTTTTTTTGTATTATTAATGTTTATCATTTTGATTGTCCCAGATACTCCACCAAAAAAATACACTCCAAAAAGAAAATGGTTTTTCTATTCTAGGAAATTCTCTTCTAGGCTCTTTATCTCTTTGATATAATCTAAATAATATAACTGGAATCATTATATATAATAAAATTTGAAAAACATAAGAATTGTTTTCTTCTTGCTTAATTGTTTTCAGGAAAAAATCTTTTTGTTCTTTTGGTAATTCAATATGACTTTGATATACTAATTTATCAAAATCTTCTTTAGTTGTATCTATAAGAGTATATGTTCCAACAAGACTACATCTACTATTAACAAACTCTAAATATTTTCCATTTAACCAATCTTTTGGGTGTTGATTTAAAATATTTGTAGATATAGCCATAATGTCATATAACTTATTATCTAGTCCACTTTTACAATTATCTGGCATAGTTACTACTTTTCCCCACTCTTTAGAGTTAGATGCCGATAAAGAGTTCATTGTTACTCTCCACTTCATATCTGCTTTTGTAATTGGTAGGTTATTGCCTAAATATCCAACTATTTCATTTTCATTATCTTCTTTTTGTTTACTTGTTTGGTCTTCGTTAGCACTGCTTCCCATTTGGCTTCTAACTTTTTCCCATTTCTTCAATTGTTCAGGATTAACTCTTTCCCAAAATCTTCTTTCTTCATCAGTAAATGCAAATAAAATGCTATTCATTAGTAAAAAAGCTACAAGCAACTTTTTCATATTAAGGCTTTATACATTTTTTCATATTAATTATTTTGAATTTTTCATTAAAATTATATTACCCACCACATTTCATACCAGTAGCATTCCACTGTTTATCTATTTCAATCATAGGCATTTCACAAATCATTCCTTTAATTTGTAAAATATATACTATTTTTCCATCTTTTTCAAAAGATTTTACTATTTTTATATCATTTTCTTGAGCTGATTTAATATTATATAACACAGCTATAGATTTAACAGTTTTTTCATCTGGAGTAGAAGAACAGCCAATAAAAGCTGTTCCCATTAATATTGTTGATAATAATATTTTTAAATCTTTCATTTTCATATTAGTCTACTTATTTAACAAGTTCTGGAAAATCTTTGTGATTTAAAATATCACTAACTAATTGATTTACAGTTGGTTCAAATGATGTTCCCATATTATTACAAGCTGTTGAAGCTAAATATGCTGATGGATAATCTCTTTTTGTGTTTACAGTTAATGATTTCCCATTTGAAGAGTTTATAGTTGCATTAATTTCCCAATAAGCATTTCCAAACATAGAGCTTCCATATACTTTATTTATATTTCCACTTAAGTTTATATTTGAATTTTTATCATAATTCCCAGCCATTTTAAGTTCACTTAAAAGTGCATTTTCAATATATGTAGAAAATGGTTCACCTTTTGGAGTAGATACTGTTTCTGCTAATCTACACAATACACTACTTTCACCTTTATTTGTAGAAGTAAAATTTGAAACATTTAATTTAAGATCTTTAAAATCTCTTAATGTTTGTACATTATCAGCAGATGGATTATACTCTGTAGTTTTTATACCACAACCTGTAAATAATAAAGTTGCTAATGCAACACTTGAACTTAATAATAAAACTTTTCTCATTTTTTCCCTTTTATATGTTACTAGATTATAAAATCAATAATCTGTTATTACGGTGTATTCTAAAATATTTATGCTTAATTAATCCGTAATTACAGATTGATAAAATGATTTCATTTAATTACTATCACTCTGTAAGAATAGAGGGTTTAATAATTAATGAATAAATTTCAAAATATAGAAGAGTTTACTGACAAACAAAAAGAAGAATTTTATAAAAGAATTGGAAGCAATGTCGCAAGAATAAGAAAAAAACATAAACTTTCACAACTTAAACTTAGTTTGCTAATAGGTCACAAATCAACATCCCTGTTGGCTGGAGCTGGGGAGTGTTAGAAATTCCGTGTCAATCTGATAAAATAATATCAAGGATTGACAATGGAACAAGAGATAAACTTTGATTTCAATGAAATATTGAAAGAATTTAGAAGTGGTA
>NZ_CFAFZJ010000005.1:0-132781 GCF_983172305.1 Arcobacter thermotolerans | reverse complement strand
ACTGGCAATATTTTTTGAAGGAAGATTAGATAGTGAACTTAAAATTTAAGTTCTGGTGTGATAGGATTTCTCCTATCAGAATTACTTTGACACGAAATATTTAACGGTCTCAAAACAGGTCTTTTAATTGCTTTAGTTATTATCACAATATTTTTAAGTTCGTTTTTTCATTTTGAACACACTTTTTTAATAGCGATTTTATTTATTTTGGCTATGAGTTGTTTAGTAGTTTCACTAATTTTATTTTTAAGAGAGCTTTTTTATACTACAAAATTTATAAACAATAAAGAGAGTTATATTCCTTAAATATAACTCCTATTATTTTTTACTTTCCATCAAACTCTTTAGAATTTACCTGTTCTATAATCTCATTTGATATTTTTAATGTTTGTTTTGCAATTTCATTTGCTTCAGATGCACTTTGCGCATTTCTTTGAGTAATTTGATCAAGGTTGTTTACAGCATCATTTATTTGAACCATTCCAACAGATTGCTCTTTACTAGCTGTTGTTACATTTTGTATTAAATCTAAAGTTATAGATATATTCTCATTCAAAGATGTGTAACCCTCTATCATGCTATTTGCAATTTCACTACCCTCTTTTGTTTTGCTTGTTGCTAACTGTACTATTCTTTTTATCTCATTTGCAGCTTCCGCACTTCTAGTTGCAAGATTTCTTACCTCTTGTGCAACAACAGCAAAACCTTTTCCTGCTTCTCCAGCTGTTGCAGCTTCAACAGCTGCATTTAGACTTAGAATATTTGTTTGGAATGCTATTTGGTCAATTACACCAATAGCCTCATTTATAGCCAATGCTTGTTTATTTATATCTTCCATAGAACTAACAGTTTTATTTGCTAAATCTTGTCCAATTTTTATTGACTCTTTTACTTTTTCACCATAACTTGCCATTTTTGTAGTTGTTTGTGTATTATTTGTGATATTTGATGTTATCTCTTCTAAAGATGCCGCTGTCTCTTCTAAAGATGCCGCTTGAGAATTTGCAGCCGTTGATATACTTTGCATATTAAAACTTAAAATATTTGCATTCTCTTTTAAAGTAATCCCAACTTTTTTATTATCAAGTAGAGTTTGTGTAATAACATCTCTTAAAATATTAATATCTTTTTCCAACTCTTTAATAATTCCCTCAAGGTCATTATCTTTTAATCTTGGTCTGAAATCTAGCTTTGAGTAAGAAGTTAAAACTGTTAAAATATTTAAAATATTACTATTTAGAGTATTTAACATCTCATTTATAATATCTTTAAGCTCATTTAACGCAGGATTATTTGAATTAACCATTATTTTTTGGTCTAAATACCCTTTATTAATACTATTTGCAACTCTTATTGTATCTGCAATTAATTCTCTATCTCTTTGAATATTTGCTTTAGTATTTGCAATATTTTTATTTATAATTTTAGACATCATTCCTAACTCATCTGTTGAATCAACACCAATTAATTTGATATCATCTTTTTCAAAATTAATAAAAGCAAAAAACTCTTCAATTCCAGCTCTTACACTAGCAACATCTATTAAAATTGTAAATGCAATTGTTCTTGCCAAAATCATAGTAATACCAATACCAAATATACTTAATAGTGAAAAAAGTATTAAATGAAAAGTTGCTTCATCTTTTTCTAAATTAATCTCATTTAGAAGATGTGTCGAAATATGATCTTCAACTTGTTTCAAAAGATTTATCTTGTTTGTAATTGTTTCAAACCAGTAATTTGGATCTACTCCAAAATTCTCTTCAATATTGCTAAAAAGTGCTATTTTTCGCATCTTTTCAACCTCTTCTATATCTTTTCCAACAACTGTTTTCAAATAAAAATCAACTATATCTTTTGAAGCAATTTTTGAGAATATATCCATATATGCAGTTTGTTCAGCTATAAGAGTATAAAATCTAGCTTTTAATCCTTCTGTAAACTTATTTTGTGCAAAAGTATTTGTACCAACTGCTCTTTCTATTCCTGTTCGCTCTTTTGAAAGTAAAAAGTTCATATAACTTCCCAACTCTTTTGTAACATTTGGACTATTTGAAAACTTTACAATAGTTCCTAAAGTATTAAGCAAAAGAGTGTTTGTATCCGTATAGTAAGCTATTGCTATAGGTGCTGCAATATTTAAACTATTTACACTATTTCTTACACCTTGTAAATCTTTTAACTTTTCTAAACCACTATTTAGATTTTTTACAAAATCATCACTATATTTTGATTTATCAAAATCTGATAAAAATTCATTTAAAAAAGTTATTTGTTTGTTTACCTCTTCTCTTTGTCTTGGTAACTCATCTTTAAACTTAACACCTTTACTTCCAATAAATCCAGCTGTCATACCTCTCTCTTTTTGAGTTTCATGAACCAGTGCACCAATTTTTGTAGATAAAATAACAACCTTATCTAAAGATTTAAGGTTTTCCAAGCTTCTGTATGAGTCATAAGCTAATTTTGCTGCTAGCAAAATTACAATAACCAATGGAATAAGCATAATTGCAATTAGCTTTTGTTTTATAGATAGTTTTGAAATCATTCATAAATCCTAAGTTTTTGTGTAAATCTACCATAATTTTGGCTATTTTTGATTAATTTACAACAATAGTAAAGGCCTATTTTTGTACAATCTTCAATTGAAAAAAATTAATTATAAGTAAAAGTAATATGAAAATAGACAAAGAATTTTTAAACAAAATTTATTACAATGGTGATTTAAATAAAAAACAGTTTGATATATTAAATATAGATTTTAGCTCTGAAAAAAATTATGAAAATGAAGCTTTAGGAAAAGAAATCTCTAAAAATGACTCAAATTTACTAATGCTTCTAAGAGGCATTGATGATTTAAAATCTCAAGAGCAAATAGTTTCAAACTACCATTTAGTATTAGAACACAACAATATAAAAGCAAATGTATATAATAATGAAGATAACAATATCTCAACATCAAATAATATTTTAAAAATATATTGTGATGGAGCTTGTAGCGGAAATCCTGGAAATGCTGGAAGTGGAATAGCCATTTATTTTGATGACAAAAATCCAGTTTTATTATATGGTGATTTTATTGAGAGTGGAACAAACAATATTGCTGAATTAAATGCTTTATACAAAGCTTTACAAATAGCGGATGAGTCAAAAATTAATAGTACTATATCTATTTTTACAGACTCAAAATATGCAATAGATTGTATATCAACATGGGCATATTCATGGAAAAAAAATGGTTGGAGTAAAAAAGGTGGAGAGATAAAAAATCTTCCTTTGATAATAAAATCTCATGAGCTTTTTGAAAAGTTAAAATCAAAAATAAACTTAGAGTATGTAAAAGGTCATAGTGGAGTTGAAGGAAATGAACTAGCAGATAAAATGGCAATAAATGCGATAAAACAAAAATCTATTGAGTATAAAAGCTTTAAATACCAGAATATAGAGGAAGTTTTAAAAATAAAATAGTATTAATAAAAATTTTTGTTACATTTGGCTAATATTTAATAATAAAAAAATTAAGGAAAAGAACTAATGCTAGAGAAAAAAGGAACTATACTTTCAGTTAGAGAAGATTTAAAAGTTTTTGATTGTACTATTAGAGATGGTGGACTTGTAAACAACTTTTATTTTAGTGATGAGTTTGTAAGAGCTCACTATGAAATGTGTGTTGCTAGTGGTGTTGATTATATGGAAATAGGAAAAAATGTATCTCCAACTTTGATGAGTGAAGATGAGTATGGACCTTGGAATTTCTGCAAAGAAGAAGATATAAGAAGAATTGTTGGAGAAAACAAAACAGATCTAAAAATAGCTGTTATGAGTGATATTGGAAGAAGTTTAAAAGAGGAGCTTAGACCAAAAAATGAGAGTGTTGTTGATATGATTAGAATCGCAACATATATTCACCAAATCCCAGCAGCAATTGAACTAATAGAAGATGCACATGCAAAAGGTTACGAAACAACTGTAAATATAATGGCAATTTCAAAAGTATCAGAAAAAGAATTAGATGAAGTTTTAGAGGCTTTAAGTAAAACAAATGTTGATGTAATTTATATAGCTGATAGTTTTGGATCATTTTATCCAGAACAAATAAGAGATTTAGCTGGAAAATACCTAGGTTTTGCAGAAAAATCAGGTAAAAAAGTTGGAATTCATGCTCATAATAATCTTCAACTTGCATATGCAAACACTTTAGAAGCTATGATTTATGGAGCTAGCTTTCTTGATGTTACAGTTTCAGGACTTGGAAGGGGAGCAGGAAATTGTCCGCTAGAGCTTCTTTTAGGGTTCTTAAAAAATCCAAAATATAAACAGATGCCTGTTTTAGAGTTTATAGAAAATTATATTGTTGATTTAGAGAAAAAACTTGACTGGGGATATAGTATTCCTTATATGATAACAGGTCAATTAAATGAACACCCAAGAGCTGCTATGAAAGCAAGAGATGAAGGTGATACAAAATATAGAGAGTTTTTTAAAAATATCTCTTTTATGGAGTAGATAAAATCTACTCTAAAAAAACATATAATATTATGGTCTAAAATGCTAATTTCAAATGGATCAGCACTAAATATACTATTAGCAAACAATAATAGAGTTTTAAATGATGCTTTAAAAGAGGCAGATAATAAAACTCTAAATAATCTTTTAAAACAAGATAGTTCAAACTCTTCAAGCTCTACAAATACAGCTGCTAGTTCTATTTTAAAAGAGGTTTTAAACTCAATTAAAGATGGAACAAAATCAAATAGCTCTTTGGAAAATATCTTAAAAAACTCAACTGCTTTTAAAGATTTAGGAAATCTATCTTCAAATTTATCATCTTTATTAGAAAGTATTAAAGATGATGAATCTTTACAAAAATTTAAACCACTTTTAGAAAATTTTTTAAAAAATATAAAAGATGTAACTGCTGATAATTTAAAAGAACAGATAAAAAATAGTGGTATTTTCCTAGAAAATAAGTTATCTTCAAATCCAAATGCAAAACTAGAAAATCTTTTGCAAAATATCTCAAATCTTCTAAAAACTATAGATACTCCTGAGGCAAAAAATAGCAGTCAAATAATTGATAACATTTTAAAAAATATACCAAAAGATGGCTCTTTAAAAGGTAGTGAGTTAGTAAATAATCTTAAAACATTAGTAAGTTCCTTACAAAATCTAAGTAGCTCTTTAAATTCTAATCAAACACAAACTTTAAATAATCTTGCAAATGAATTAAAAAATTTCATACAAAATGGCTCAATAATAGAATCAAAAACTGAAAATTTAGTTCAAAAAACATTAACGCAAACACAAACTTATGAAGATGAAAATATAAATAGTGCCAATAATATTAAATCATTAATCAATAATCAAGTAAAAGAGCTTTTAAATCAAATAAAACAAGATTTAACACAAAATCAAAATATAATACAAAATAAAAATATTTTAACTTTGATTGATAAGCTAATTGCATTACCAGACCTATTTTCAAAAAGTGAAGCTATTTTAAATAGTGTACAAAACAGTAATATCTCAAATTTTTCAAATAATTTTGCTACAAATTTAAATCCACTTTTAACTGCGTTAAAAGAGAGCCTACAAGCTATTAATCCAAAAAATATAGAGATACAAAATCAGATAAACTCTTTGATAAAAAAAGTAGAAAATATTATTCAAGAATATACAAATAATCAGTTAGACAATCCAAAAGATAATCAAAAGCTTGATAATGATTTCAAATCAATCCTTCTTAAAATGCAAGATGAAGTTGCACAAAAAACAGATATAAAGTCTCAAGATAGCTTAAAAACGATAAACAATCTTTTAACTCAAATTGATATGCAACAACTAACTTCACTTGTTTCAAACTCTAATTTTGTATATATTCCATTTTTTTGGGAGATGTTAGAAGATGGTACAGTTGAGATTAAAGAGAAAGAGGAAGATAAGTTTTTTTGTCAAATTAAACTTACTCTAAAAGATTTTGGAAAAATTGATTTAATGCTTTCAATGTATGATGAAAATAAACTTGATATGACTATTTATGCTCAAAGAGAGCATTTTAAAGTTACACTAAGAGATAATTTGCAAAAGTTAAAATTGGCTCTAAATGAAGCAAATATTATACCTATGCATATAAAACTTCTTGATATGAAAGAAGAGAGTGAAAATAAAGAGCAAAAACCAACAAATGTTTATCAAAATAATTATAACAACGATTTTATAACTAGCTCACGAATTGATATAAAGGCATAATAGATGCAAGAAGATAATCAAAAAGTACAAAAAGCAGTAGCTTTACAATATGATAAAAATACAAATAATGCTCCTAAAATAACTGCAAAAGGAAAAGGTGAAACAGCAAATAACATAATAAAAATTGCAAAAGATAACAAAATTCCTATAAAAAAAGATGAGGATTTGGTTGAATTATTATCTAAAATAGATATAGATAAGGAGATACCAACTTCGATGTACAAAGCTGTTGCAGAAATTTTTGCATTTATTTATGAATTATCAAACAAAAGGTAAAGAATGATTTTAAAAAAGATTATAATAAAAGACCAAAAAGAGTTATATAGGCATAAAAACTATCTTCTTGGATTAGATTTAGAATTTAATAGCACAAAAAAAGAGTATTCAAATAGTAGCGAAATAAATTTTGATAATCTATTTGAACTAACTGAGTTTTTAAAAAATCATAACTTTACATACAGTATAGTTGAAGAAAAAATAACTGATTTTAAAAAGCAGATTTTGGCAAAATACAAGACACTTCAGATTGATAGTAACAACATTTTTATTGTAGAAAAAAATAGTGAAAATAAAATATATCTTCTTAATCAGATAAAAAACAATATAAATATAGTTGATTTAAAAAAGTCAAATATGAAGATGTATAAAATTCCAAAAAATAGTTTGGAAAACTCAAATTTAAGTATAAAAGTTCTTGAAATATTGGCTTCAAATAAAGGTGATTTTGAAGAACTCTTTGATATTTTTGCAATACTTGAAAATCAAGATTCACAATCTATTCTTTACTTAGAAAAATTAAAAAAATTTAAATATTTTTGTATTTCAAAGATAAATGAACAACAAAAAGATATGTTTTTATGTAACTGCGTACCAAATTTTTTCCCTGAAACAAACTTTTATATAAAAGGAAATAGAGTTTTTTCTGACTATACGCAATATTTTCTAAACTACGAACAAGAGATTAAAATTTGGAAATATTTATATTCAAATAAAGATTTAGTAGGAGTTTACAAAGAGCCTAGTTTATATGAACTTTTTGTAGGGAGAAAAATTTATATTTTTGATGAATTTAAAAATAGAGTAAAAGTTATAATAAAAAACGCACAATATTTAGAAAACAAAGGAATTAGTATAACACTAACAAATGGAGTATCTAGTCAAAAAATATCTCAAATATTTACAAAAGAAGAGCTTCTAAAAAGAGTAATAGAAGCTAGAGATTAAAACTCAATATCCTTTACCATTGCTATTTCATTACAAATTGGGAATAGTTTACACTTAATACAATCTGCCCAAATTTTTTGCTCAGGTATATCTTCTTTTGGAATCTCTCTAAATCCACATGAATTAAAAAAATCTTTTTCATAAGTAAGAGATAAAACCTGTTTTATTCCATAAAATTTCGCCTCTTCTACACACTTTTCAACAAGTTTTTTACCTAAGCCTAAACCTCTAAACTCTTCATTTACTATCAAGCTTCGAACTTCTGCCATTCTTGCAGAGTGAATATGTGTAGCTGTAAAACCAGCCATTTTACCATCTACTTCAACAACAATATATGATCTAATAGTTGTAGCCATTTCATCTTCTGTTCTTAAAAGAATTATTCCTTTTTCAACTTCTGGACGAACTAGCTCTTGCATTTTTGGAATATCAAGAACTGTTGGCTTATAAAATCTAATTTCCAAACAGATGCTCCGTAATTTTATTTTGAAGATCAATTATACCTTTTTTCTTTAAGTTTGAAACAAAAATTCCATCTGGAAAATCTCTTTTTAACTTATTTAGCTCAGCACTATTTAGTTTATCTATTTTTGTAAAAGCATTTATAATTATTTGATCACCTCTTTTTATATGTTTTACAAATTCATCAACATTTTTATCAATCTCCAAATCGCTATGTCTAGCATCTATTAAATGAACAAATATTTGAAGATTTGGTCTTTGTTCTAAATATCCAGTAAGATTTCTATTCCAAGCTGCTTTTAATGTTTTAGCAACTTTAGCATATCCAAAACCAGGTAAATCAACAAATCTTGCATAAACATAAGGATTTTCAATATCTTGAGTTTTAAATTTAATCTCAAAATAGTTTATAAGTTGAGTTTTACCAGGAGTTGAAGATGATTTAGCCAAACCTTTATGCTTTGTTAAAGAGTTTAAAACTGAAGATTTTCCAACATTTGATCTTCCTAAAAAAGCAACTTCTGCTACTGATGGTGGTGGTGAATCTTCAATACTTTGAGCCGATTGTAAAAATTTTGCATCTATTAAGTTCATACTATTTTTTTTCGCCTCGTTCAATATTTATAATAAACTTTACAGGTTTATTTTCAGTTCCTTTAACTTTTGCTTCACCTGTTAGCTGATTTATATAAATATTATCTCCATAAATTTTTCTATCATCATTTTTCTCATGAACATATCCATTTCCAATAATTAAATACTCCTCTTTTAAAGGTACATAAATAATTTTATCACCTTTTCCAACATAGTGTTTATCTTTTGAAATAACCTCAAAATCGGCATCACCAGTAGCTTCATATTTAGTTGCTACCTTATTTTTTGTATTTTTATCTGTTTCAAAAAATACATCAACTTTTTGTGCATTTAACTTATCTTCTGCCATTCTTATTTTTACATTTCCTGTAAAAGTAGAAATTCCTTTGTTATCATCTGCTTTGAAATCTAAAGCATCTATTACTAATGTTTCACTTTGTGCAAACAAAAGTGAAGAACAAAAAAACAAACCAACTAAAACTTTTATACTATTTTTTATCATCTTTTCCCTTTCTCTTTTCTATATCTATCTCAAAATGCGTATTTTTAGAATTTATAATATTTTTTTCACTCTCTAAATACAAATTTTCTCCATTATATTTATGTGCATAATACTCTGCTTTAAAAGGAGAACTATTTTTTGCAATTTTATTTAAATCATCATAAATCATCTCTTTTGTATCTATTTTGATAAAATCATCTCTTTTATACTTAACATTATTTTTTAAATTATAAATAGCACCCTTTTTTACTATAAAATCTGCTTTAATATTTTCACTTTTAAAATTCTTTGCAATATTGTTGTTTTTTAAAGTAATATCACCATAATACATCTCATCTCTAGTTTCATATCTTACAGCTTGTTTAGCAACAATTTTTTTAGTAACCATATTTTCATCTAAACTATACATTACTGGGTTTTCAAATATAAAAAGAGCTATATCCTCTTTTTTCAAATCTTTTTTTATTTTATCAATTGGTAAGAAATAAAAAATTATTGCTAAAACAAGAGATATAAAAACAAATATTTTTAAAGCCATAAGTTTAAAAACTCCTCTTCAAGCCCATCCTCTTTTAAAATATACTCTATCATCTCTCTTGCTGCTCCACTTCCACCACTTTTTTTGCAAACTATATTTACACTATTCTTTACGAGTTCATGTGCATTTTGCGGGGCAAAAGATAAACCAGCTTTTTTTAACATCTTTAAATCATTCAAATCATCACCAATAGCAGCAACTTGATTGTAGTTTAAATTCTCTTTTTTTAATATCTCATCAAGAACTTCTAATTTATCTTTTACATTTTGGTATAGATACTCTATTTTTAGCTCATTTGCTCTATACTCAACAATCTTTGACTCTCGTCCTGTAATTATTGCAGCTTTTTTTCCTAAATGTTTTGTCCAAAAAACTATTGCAAAACCATCATTTACATTAAATGTTTTAAACTCTTCAAGGCCACTTGAATAAGTAATATCACCATTTGTTAAAGTTCCATCAACATCAAAAACTAAAAGTTCTATCATAAAACACCTTTTGTGCTAGGTATTCCAAGTTTTTCATTTTTTACTAAAGCTCGTCTTAATGCAACTGCAAAAGCTTTAAATGTTGCTTCAATAATATGGTGTTTATTTCTTCCTCTTTCAGATATTAAATGAAGAGTAATTCCAGCATTTCCACTTAAAGCATGGAAAAACTCCTCTACTAATTCAACATCAAACTCTCCAACTTTTCCACTTATATTTACTTCATAAACCAAAAAAGGTCTATTTGATAAATCCAAAGCACATGTAGTTGCTGCTTCATCCATAACAACTGTTGCATTTCCATATCTCTCAACTGCTTGTATAGGGAAAATTGCTTTTTTCAAAGCTTGTCCTAAAACTATTCCACAATCTTCAACTGTATGGTGATAATCTATATGTAAATCACCTTTGCACTCCAAATTTATATCAATTCCACTATGCTTACTCAAAGCTTCAAGCATATGGTCAAAAAAACCAACACCTGTATTTATAGAAAAATTTCCACACCCATTTAGCTCTAAACTACACTTAATTTGTGTCTCTTTTGTATCTCTTTTTATCTCTACCATTTTAAAATCCTTATTGAACTACAATTGCATTTGTTAAACTATTTTTTGCTTTAAAATTTTGTCCATCATCATAAGATGAAAAACCTCTTATATAAACTCTATAAATTCCACCATTTTCAACATACTCTATCTTTTTTGATGGGAATTTTGCTTTATACTCATCTACTGTTTTTAAAGCTCCTGCTTGTAAGCTAAATGCTCCTACTTGAATACTAAATTTTCCCCCAGAAGAAGATTTTGAGCTCTCTTTTGAACTACTTTTTGAAGTTGTAATAGGTGCTGAAACCATACCAATATTAGTATTAATATTTGTAGCTACTACATCATCTTCAATTACTTCTATTTTTTCAACTTCAGGTTTTTGTTCAATTGAGTTTACATTTGGAGCATTTTTATCATCAACTAATCCATTATAACCCAAAACAGTAACTTTAACCCTTGCTGTTCCTTTTCTAACCATATCAATCTCATGAGCTGCTTTATTTGATAAGTCAATAATTCTTCCAGCAACAAAGGGTCCTCTATCGTTTATTCTAACTATTGTACTTCTTCCGTTATCTAAGTTATCAACTCTTACAACTGTATTCATAGGTAGAGTTTTATGTGCAGCTGTCATAGCATACATATTATAAATCTCACCATTTGAAGTCTTTTTTGCATGAAAATCTGGTCCATACCAAGATGCAATTCCATCAAATTGGTCTCCAACATTTGCAACAAAAGGATAATATCTAATACCAAAAACATTATAAGGTCTCATTGTAGCTCTATGCATAGCTTCGCTATTATTTATACTCTTATCACCTGTATCCTTACGATATGAACTATAATCATAAGTTTGTTTAGTAGAACAACCTGTAAATAAAAAAGATGAGCAAAAAATTAAAAACGCTATACTATAAATTCTATTTGATAATTTCAATATTCTCTCCTATTTTCAACTTACTACCACTTTTTTTATTATCAGTTTTAAGCTTTTTTACACTTACTTTATATTTTTTTGCAATAGCCTCTAGAGTATCACCTTGTTTTACTTTATGAATAATTTTATTTGTAGTTAAATCTTTACTATTTTTATTTGCATCAAAAGAAGATTTGTTATTTGAATCATTTTTTACTTTTTCTAAAGTTGCTTTATTTTGTGTTACAGCTAACTCTTTCATATTTGAAATTTTGTTGTTAAATAACTCAACTTTTGTATGAGGAATATAGAAGTTATAACTATTTTTGTCTGCTGGTACCATCTCTTTTAAAAGATGTTTATTTATAGTTTTTAACTCTTCATAACTCATAGAAAGCTCATCAGCAATAGTTTTTAACTTTAATCCTTTATTTAAATTAACTTTTTCTAAATCATACTTTGTTTTTTTATCTAAATTTTTAAATCTATCACTATTTTCAAGAATTGCAAAAGATACCAACATATTTATATAATTTACACTAGTTTTTGGTAAATAATCTCTTTTTGAATTATGTTTTAAAAGATAAAGATAATCAAAATGTCCAGATTTTAAACCCAAATCTTTGTAAATAGTGTATAAATTATCTATCCCTTTTTTATTTTTTGTATAATCAGCAATGTATAAATTATAAATTTTTATCACCTTATCATGATACATAGTTGGGTGTTCATCTAAATATTTATCTAAAGTAGCTCTTGCTACTCCATGAATAATTCTTCCCTCACCTGCATTATAAGCTAAAACAGACAAATACCATTTTCCAAATTTTTTATAATATCTTCTTAAATAGTTTGTGGCAGCATCTGTTGATTTTATTAAATCTAATCTCTCATCAACAAACTCATTTCTCTTTAATTTAAGATTACTAGCAGTTAAAGGCATAATTTGCCAAAGTCCAGAAGGACCATTTTTATTAACTAAATTTTTAAAACTTGACTCTATTAAAGGCAAGAAAAAAAGTACTTTTGGAAGATTTTTTAGCTCCAACTCCTCTTTTACAATTTTTGCATTTAGTGATGATTTTTTTATTAAGTTATCATAATACTGAATTTTCTTTGTAGTTGATAGTTCTTTATATTTTAATTTAAAAGATTGTTCATTTAAAAATTCTTTTGGAAGATTTAGCTCTTCTAAGACAGCTATATTTTGTTCAGGATTATTTGCAAAAACAGAAGAGATTAAAATGGTTATTGTTACTAAAATTTTTTTCAAGGTTTCCTCTTTATTTTAGAATTCTTTGATTATACCTAAGAAATATTAGAAAACTCTTTAAAAAGATTTTTGGCATTATTTGTAGTAATACTTTGAATCTCCTCATCACTAATATTTAAAATCTCTGCCATTTTTTGAGCTACATATTTTGTATAATATGGCTCATTTCTTACTCCCCTATAAGGATGCGGCGTTAAATATGGGGCATCTGTTTCTATTAGGAGTTTTTCTTTAGGAATTAAAGGCAAAATTTCTACTAACTTTTTTGCATTTTTAAAAGTAACAACTCCACCTATTCCAAAATAAAAATTCATATTTGCTAAAGGAAGAAGATGAGCACTTGCATTAAAACAGTGTAAAACTCCACCTAAATCTTTTGAAGCATATTTTTCCAAAATCTCTCTAGAATCATTTGAAGCCTCTCTAATATGAATAATCAGTGGTTTTTTATACTTTTTTGCTAAATTTATTTGAGAAATAAAAACCTCTTTTTGTTTTTTTATATTCTCTTGCTTCTCAATTTCATTATCTGGAAGTCTATAATAATCTAATCCGCATTCGCCTATTGCTATGCATTTGGGGTGATTTACATATTTTTCAATAACTGCTTCATCATACTCATCTATATCATAAGGATGAATTCCAACAGCAAAAAAAACTTCATCATATTTTTCACTTAGATCTATTGCTCTTTTAAGCGTTTCAAAACTTGCCCCTGGAATTAAAAAAGCATTAACTCCAGACTCTTTTGCATTTGTTATAACTCCATCTATATCGCTTAAATAAGCTTCATTATCAAGATGGCAATGAGTATCTATAATAATTTTTAAACCTTTAAGATAAAAATCTTTTATTTAAAAGATTTATTAAATTATTTATCTGAGAAATATCTGAATATTTTATCCAAGCATCTATTCCAAAGTTTTTGAAAGCATCATAATCACTCTCATCTTCTATTACTGCAATAGAAACAAATTTTTCCTTACAAACACTATGCTTATTCTCTTCATACTCAAAAATAGATTCTATGTCTAGTATCGCTATATCAGC
Organism: Arcobacter thermotolerans; assembly: GCF_983172305.1. Classification (NCBI taxonomy): domain Bacteria; kingdom Pseudomonadati; phylum Campylobacterota; class Epsilonproteobacteria; order Campylobacterales; family Arcobacteraceae; genus Arcobacter; species Arcobacter thermotolerans. Next base: position 118,931 of record NZ_CFAFZJ010000005.1, on the reverse strand, counting down.
TTTACCTTCACCTTTAGAGTGAAAAGACTCAACTTCAAATTCTGGATTAAAAAGAGACTCATCAATTTGACAAAAAGTTATGATTTTCATATATCCCCCCAATATTTTAAATAATTTTGTATTCTATGCTAAATAGTATTAAATTACAATATATATCTTGTAACATCAACATTATCTACTATCTTCTCAAGTTTTTCTGATACTAACTGGCTAGTTACAACTACTTTTGAACCTTTTTTCTCATCTGCATCAAAAGATATATCTTCAATAACTTTTTCAATAACAGTGTGAAGTCTTCTTGCACCTATATCTTCTGTTTTTTCATTTGCTGCAACACTATATTTAGCAAAAGCTCTTATAGCATCATCATCAAATTCAAGTTCAACATCTTCAACTTTTAAAAGAGCTTTATATTGTCTTAAAAGTGAATTCTTTGTGTTTGTTAAAATCTTATAAAGAGCATCTTCATCAAGACTTTCTAACTCAACTCTAAGAGGAAATCTTCCTTGAAGTTCTGGTATTAAATCACTTGGTTTTGATACATGAAATGCACCAGCTGCAATAAACAAAATATGATCAGTTTTTATGTGTCCAAATTTTGTTTGAACTGAACTACCTTCAACTATTGGAAGCAAATCTCTTTGAACACCCTCTTTTGATGGATCTTGCCCTTGATTTTTCTTTCCACTTGCAATTTTATCTATCTCATCTATAAAAATAATTCCGCCATTTTCAGCTCTTTTTAAAGCCTCTATTTTTATAGCTTCAGTATCTAGTAAACCTTCGCTAGCAACACCTCTTAAAAGAATTTTTGCATCTTTTATGCTTACTTCTTTTTTTATTTTTTCTTTATTTAAGCTTCCTAACATTTTGTTAAGACTCTCTTGCATAGAACTCATATCAAATGGTAAATTAGAATCAATTATCTCTACATGAGCTTTTTTAGGTAGTTCTATCTCTATTTTTTTATCATCTAAATCACCATTTAATAACTTCTTTTCCATTAGATTATAAGTTTTTATAAACGACTCTTTTGCATTTTCACTTGCACTATCAGGAAGTGGAGGTACTAATTTTTCAATGATCTTTTTATTTACTTCATCATCAATTTTATCTTTAATTTTTTCTTCATACTCTTTTGTAACAAGATTTATACTTTCATAAAGAAGGTCTCTAATCATAGATTCAACATCTCTTCCTACAAACCCAACTTCTGTATATTTACTAGCTTCTACTTTTACAAAAGGAAGACCCATCATTTTTGCCATTCTTCTTGCAATTTCAGTTTTACCAACTCCTGTGCTTCCAATCATTAGAATATTTTTTGGCATAATCTCTTCTTGTAGATTTGGCTCAACTCTCATTCTTCTATAACGATTTCTTAAAGCTAGAGCTATGGTCTTTTTTGCATCTTTTTGACCAATAATATAATCATCTAAATAAGCAACAATCTGCCTAGGTGTCATATCCATACTGTTTTTATTCCTCTATTTTTAATATTTTTATATTTTGATTTGTATAAATACAAAGCTCACCAGCAATCATCAAAGACTCTCGAACTAGTTCTTCTTCATCAAGCTGTGAATGTTTTGCTAATGCTCTAGCAGCAGAGATTGCAAAATTTCCACCACTTCCAATACTTGCTATCTCGCCATCTTCAGGCTCAACAACATCTCCATTTCCGCTTAAAATAAATATTTTTTCTTTATTTAAAACTATCATCATAGCTTCAAGTCGTCTTAAATACTTATCTTTTCTCCACTCTTTTGAAAATGCAATAACAGACTTTAATAAATCACCTTTACAAGTTTCAAGATGAGCTTCAAACATATCAAAAAGATTAAAAGCATCTGCTGTACTTCCTGCAAAACCTGCTAAAATTTGACCTTTATACAAAGTTCTTATCTTAGTAGCATTTCCTTTTAAAACAGTGTTTCCAAAAGATACCTGTCCATCTCCACCAATAACAGCTTTATTTTTACCTTTATAGGCTAAAATCGTAGTTGCGTGAAACATAATTAACCAGCGATTATATCTATTTTTAACGTTGCATTTACCGAGTGTCCTAATTTACAAGAAACTTCGTAAATACCAATAGTTTTTAATTTATTATCAACAACTATACTTTTTTTATCAACCATAATAGAGAACTGTTTTTCAAGTTCTTCACTTATCTCTTTATTTGTAACACTTCCAATAAGTTGTCCATTTGCTCCAACTTTATGTCTAATTGTAAGTTTTGTTGAATTTATTTTCTCTGATAACTCTTTTGCAGCTTTTATCTCTTCTTCCTCTTTAAGTGCTAGTTTTTTTTGTTCTGCATTATGTTTTGCTATAACTTCATTTGTTGCTTGTAAAGCTAAGCCTTTTCCTATTAAAAAATTTTTACCATATCCATCAGCTACTTCTTTGATTTCACCTGCTTTTCCTAAAGTTTTTACATCTTTTATTAATAATACTTTCATTTACTTTTCCTTTAATTTTTAACTCATCATTCTACTATTAATTTTTTTAAAGCCATATAAAAAGTATTAAAGCTACTTTTTATCAAGCGCAATTGCCCTAATATCTCTCTTTTTTACATAACTATTTAAACCTATATGGTTGTTATATCCTAAAAGTTTTGCTATTTTTCTAACACTAAGTCCCATACCAAGAAGCTCTTCTATTTTATCCCTTTGCTCATCAAATTTTGATTTTTGAATAGTACCTTTTGGTTTTCCAAGAGGAATACCATCCTCTTTTTTTGCATTTAGTGCCTCTTTTGTTCTCAAACTTTGAAGCTCTTTTTCTAAAGATATAGTCATTTTTATAATATTTAAAATCATCAATGTGAGCTTATCCTCGTTACTTAATAAATCTAAATTTTGTTCAACAACAATTATTCTTATTTTATTTGATAACAAAAACTTTACAATCTCTAAAATCCTATCAATAGTTCTTCCAAAAACATTTAAGTTTGCAACAATTATTGTAGAGTTCTTTTCACAATTTTCTAAAAGTTGAATAATATTTTTCTCTTGAGAAGGTCTATTTATATCTATTTCAATATGTTTATAAATAGTTAATGAATTTTTTAAAATATATTTAGAAATAAGCTCTTTTTGTTCATCCGTATAACTCATATTATTTCGATTTTTTCTAATATATGTGAAATTTTTTGACATTTTTACACCTCTTTTGTAATAGTTTTATGTATAAAAGTTTATACAAAATGTTATCTTTTTAATATTTAATAAAAGCTTATACATATTTTTATATAAAATAAAACTTGAAGCTTTTATTTGATAGTATAAAGGTTTTTATAATTAAATTATTCAAGAGGTAAGTATTGAAATTAACAGTTGGAATTTCAGGTGCTAGTGGAGTAAATCTAGCTTTGAAATTTATAAAACAGATACCAAAAGATATTGAGATTTTTGTCGTATTTTCAAAAAGTTCAAAAAAGGCTTTAAAACTAGAAAATGGTATAAAAACGAAAGAAATTTTTAAAGATTATGAAAATATAACACTTTTTAAAGATAAAAATATAGGTGCTTCTTTAGCTTCTGGATCATTTAAAGTTGATAAAATGATTATTCTTCCTTGCAGTTCAAATACTTTGGCAAAATGTAGTGTGGGAATTGCTGATAGCTTAATTACTAGAGCTTTTTCTGTAATGCTAAAAGAGAAAAGAGAGATTATAATAGCTCCAAGAGAGTTACCTTTAAATACAATAATGTTAGAAAATATGCTAAAACTTTCAAATTTAGGTGTTGTGATTGCACCTCCAATTTTGGGATATTATAGTTCTCAACAAACTTTAGAAGATATGGAAAATTTTATTATTGGAAAGTGGATGGATCTATTAAAAATAGATCACAAACTATATAAAAGATGGAAATAGATATGAAAAATAACGATTATAACTATACTGGTTCATATAAAAAAGCTATTTATAGTGGGACTTTTGACCCAATTACTATTGGACATTTAGACATTATTGAAAGAGCAATAAAAGTTTTTGATGAAGTTATTATAAGTGTTGCAAAAAGTGAAATGAAAAAACCTATGTTTTCTCATGATAAGAGAGTAGAGTTTGTAGAAGCATCTACGAAGCATCTTAAAAATGTAAGAGTTGTAGGATTTGATACTCTTTTAGTTGATTTGGCAAGAGATTTACAGATTAATACAATAATCAGAGGATTAAGAGCTGTTAGTGATTTTGAATTTGAACTACAAATGGGATACGCAAACTCTTCAATCAACCATAATCTTGAAACAGTTTACCTAATGCCAACACTAGAACATGCATTTGTAAGCTCTACAATTGTGCGAGAAATTATAAGATTTGAAGGCAGATTTGAACATTTAGTTCCAAAAGAGGTTTTAAAATGTATGTAGTTATTGAAGGAATTGATACAGCTGGTAAATCTACTCAACTTGAAATTTTACAAAATAGATTTAAAGATGCTATTTTTACAAAAGAGCCAGGTGGAACTGCTCTAGGTATAAAGCTAAGAGAGATGATTTTAAGTGGAGAAGCAAATAGTAGTTTAGCTGAAATGTTTATGTTTCTTGCAGATAGAGCCGAACACACTCAAGAGATAATATTAAAAAATAAAAATAAATTAATTGTTAGTGACCGTTCATTTATATCTGGAATTGCTTATGCAAAAGATAGAAAAATAGATGATTTAATAGAATTAAATCGTTTAGCAACTTCAAATAATTTTCCACAAAAAGTAATTTTACTAGAACTTAAAAAAGATGAATTACAAAAAAGGTTGTCTCAAAAACCAAATGATAGTATTGAAAAAAGAGGATTAGATTATCTTTTGGATATTCAAGCAAGATTAAAAGAGACTATTTTAAAACTAAATATTAAACACATTTTTATAGATGCAAGTTTAAATATAGATGAGATTGCAAAAAAGATTGAGGATTTTATAAATGCTAAATAGTACAAAAACAATTCAAAGTTTAAGAGGAATGAAAGACATTGTAGGAAGTGATAGTGAACTTTTTACATATTTTATAGAAAATGCTTCAAAAATAGCACAAAAATATGGTTTTTCTTATATAGAGACTCCACTTTTAGAAGAGACGGCACTTTTTAAACGAAGTGTTGGTGAAAGTAGCGATATTGTAAATAAAGAGATGTATCAATTTATTGACAAAGGGCAAAATGATGTATGTTTAAGACCTGAAGGAACAGCTGGAGTTGTAAGACATTTTGTAGAGAAAAAACTTGATCGTGCTGGTGGAACTTACAAGTGGTACTACTATGGTCCTATGTTTAGATATGAAAGACCTCAGAAAGGAAGATTAAGAGAGTTTCACCAATTTGGTTGTGAAGTTTTTGGAATATCAAATGTTTATGAAGATGCAAATATTATTATGCTTATTCGTGAAATTCTTGAATATTTTGGTATTGGATTTACTTTAAAACTAAACTCTTTGGGTTGCGTTGAGTGTATGCCACAATATAAAAATAATCTAGTAAATCATCTAAATAGTTTTAAATCTGAGTTGTGTGAAGATTGTAATAGAAGAGTTGATACAAATCCAATTAGAGTATTAGATTGTAAAAACGAAAAGTGTCAAACTCTTTTAAAAGATGCTCCAAAAATAACAAATAGTTTATGTAGCTCTTGCGATAGTGATTTTGAAAAGCTAAAAGAGATTTTAGATTTTAATAAAGTAGATTATGAAGTTGATTCAAATTTGGTTCGTGGGCTTGATTACTACAACAAAACAGCTTTTGAGTTTGTAAGCAATGAAATTGGTGCTCAAAGTGCAATTGCTGGTGGTGGAAGATATGATAGATTGGTTGAATATCTTGGTGGAAAAAGTACAGCTGGAATTGGTTTTGCTATTGGTATAGAAAGATTGCTAGAGCTTGTAAAAATGAATAAAGAGCAAAAAGAGTTTTTATATATTGGTGTTTTAGATGAAAGCTCTTTAAACAAAGCATTTGAAATAGCAATTAAAAAAAGAAAAACAACAAAAACTTATCTTGAATACACACCAAGAGGGTTTGCAAAACATTTTGGTATTGCAGAAAAACTAAATTGCAATATTGTTGCGCTAATTGGAGAAAAAGAGCTAGAAAATGGAATAATTTATACAAAAAACTTAAATACAAAAGAAGAAAATAATATAATTTTAGAGGATTTTTAATATGAAAAACAGATATGGAATAGATATTTGGAGTGATGATAATTTTTTTATTGAAGATGGAGTTGTAAAAGTAAACTACAAACCATATCCATCTTTAATCAAAATTGTAAAAGATGTAAGAAAACAAGGATTTAAAGGACCCCTACTTTTAAGATTCCCTCATATTACGAAAAAACAAGTTAAAACACTTTTTAACACTTTCAATGCAAGTATAAAAGAGTATGATTATAAAGGAAAATTTAATGCTGTTTTCCCTCTAAAAGTAAATCAGTTACCAAATTTTATTCATCCTTTAGTAAGTTACGGGAAAAAATATAATTATGGTCTTGAAGCTGGAAGTAAAGCTGAATTAATTATTGCTATGACTTACAACAATATGGGAAGCCCAATAACTATAAATGGTTTTAAAGATAAAGAGATGATACATCTATGCTTTATTGCTAAATCTATGGGACATGATATTACAGTTATTATTGAAGGTTTAAATGAGCTAGAGATGATTTTAGAAGTTCTAAAAGAGACAAAAATGGAAGCTCCAAATGTAGGTTTAAGAGTAAGACTTCATAGCGGTGGAAGTGGTGTTTGGGCAAAAAGTGGAGGAATTGACTCTAAATTTGGACTTACTTCAACGGAAATTTTAGAAGCTTTTGAGCTTATGCAAGAAAATAAACTTGAAGATTTATTAACAATGATTCATTTTCATATAGGTTCTGCTATGAATACTATTAAACCTTTGAAAAAAGCTCTTAGAGAGTCAGGTCATATTTATGCTGAACTTAAAAATCTAGGTGCAAAAAAACTTAACTCTATAAATATTGGTGGAGGATTAAGTGTAGAATATAGTGCTTACGAACAATCTAGATTTTACTCTCTTGCTGAATTTGCAAGTGATGTTGTATTTACTTTAAAAGATATTGCAAAACAAAAAGGAGTTGAAGAACCAAATATTTTCACTGAATCAGGAAGATTTATAAGTGCAGCTTCAACTGTTCTTATAACTCCTGTTTTAGAGCTATTTTCAGCTGAATATGAACTTGATCACTTAAAACTAAAAGAGACAAATCCTCCTTTAATAGAAGAGTTAAGAGAACTTTTCAAAGATATGACAAAGAAAAAAGCATATGAGTTTATGCACGATAGTATAGACCATTTAGAATCACTTTTAACTCTTTTTGATTTAGGTTATATTGATTTACAAGATAGATCTAATGCTGAAATATTAACTCATCAAATTATTAAAAAAGCTATTTCACTTCTTCAAGTTGATGATTATGAAGAGCTTAAAAGATTTGATAAAAATATTCAAGAAAAATATCTACTAAATTTCTCACTTTTCCAATCTTTACCTGATTATTGGGGAATAGATCAAGAGTTTCCAATTATGCCAATAACTCATTTGGATAAAAAACCAACAAGAAGTGCAAGTTTATGGGATATAACTTGTGATAGTGATGGAGAAATTCCTTTTGATATGAAAAAACCTCTATATTTACATGATGTAAATCTAAATAAAGAGGATTATTTCTTAGGATTTTTCAATGTTGGTGCATATCAAGATACTTTAGGGATGAAACACAATCTTTTCTCCCATCCAACAGAAGTAAATGTTGTATTTAAAGATGAAGAGGTAATTTTAGAAAAACTTTTAGAATCTCAAAAAATTATAGATATTTTAGATGATATTGACTATGACACACAAGAGATGCAAACAATTTTAAGTAGAAATCTTCCAAGTGAAACTTATGAGATATTAAAAAAATATTTAGATGATAATAGTTATTTAAAGACTATATGGAGTTATTATGATGACGAATGAGATAAAAAACGAAGAAGAAAAAATATCTTTATGGAGTCAAATTAAAGAAGATTTTTCTGTTCCAAAACTAAATGATCCAGCTTTTAACTCAAACTTTGAGATATTTTTTAATTACCCTGGAGTTTGGGCAATAATAAATCATAGGGTTGCTCATATTTTATATAAAAAAGGTTTTGAAAAACTTTCAAGAGCTATTTCTGGAATATCATCTTTTTTTACAAAAACCGATATTCATCCAGCTGCAACAATTGGAAGAAGAGTATTTTTAGACCATGCAATTGGAGTTGTTATTGGTTCAACTTCTATTATAGAAGATGATGTTTTAATATATCAGGGTGTAACCTTAGGTGGAGTTAGTCTTAATAAAGGAAAACGACACCCTACAATTAAATCAAATGTAGTTATTGGAAGTGGAGCAAAGATTTTAGGAAATATTACAGTTGGTTCTAACTCAAAAATTGGAGCTAATTCTGTTGTAGTTACTGATGTTCCTGAAAACTCAACTGCTGTTGGAGTACCTGCAAGAATTATCAAAAAAGATAATAAAAGAGATAAAATGGCTCATAATGAACTACCTGATATAAACAAAGAGATGTTTAAATATCTAATAGAAAGAATCACTATTTTAGAAAATAATATAAAAAAAGAGAATCAGTGCGATTGTGATATAAATGAAAAAAATGAAATCTTAGAAAAAGAGTATCTTTGTTTCATAGATGCATTAAAATCAAATAAAAAAGAGTAATTTTGGAATTAGAATTATTAGCCTTTGGTCTTATTACAGGTTTTACATCTGGTTTTTTTGGAATTGGTGGTGGAAGTATTTTAATTCCAATGCTTTTGGTTGCTGGATTTGCTATGAAAGAAGCTGTTGCAATATCTATAATGCAGATGGTTTTTTCATCTATTTATGGCTCTTTTTTAAACTCAAAAAAGATAAAAGGTCTATTTCGTGATGGTATAATTTTAGGAGTTGGTGCAAGTATTGGTGGACTTTTTAGTGGTTACTTTTTACCTTCAATTCCAGATATTTATCTTCAATACCTTTTTATTGCTGTGCTTATTTATACCATTTATACTCTATTTAAAGCACCTGCTTCTCAAGAGATTATACAAGAAGATAAAAATATATTTTTACTTGCATTGATTGGATTTTGTGTTGGAATTTTTGCAATGAGTATTGGAATTGGTGGTTCTTTAATGCTTCTTCCAATACTAGTTCAATTTTTAAAATATGATTTAAAAGTAGCTACTGCTTTGGGGCTATTTTTTGTTATTTTTTCATCTATTGGTGGATTTATATCTACTTCACTGTATGGGAATATGTTATATTATGAGGGAGCTATTATTGGTATTGGTTCTTTAATTGGAGTATATTTTGGAATAAAAATAAAAGAAAAAACAAAATCAACTTCTTATAAAAAATTTGTACTACTTTTAAATCTTTTTGTATTAGCAACTATGATTTATAAAACAGTTGAGTTTTAAAATAGTATTTTAATACCATATTCATAATCTAAAATAGCAGTTTTATAGTAATCTTTTCTATTTTCATTTTTAAGCCCAAATCTTTTTTGGGTTTTTAATTTTATCTCAACTTCTCCATTAAGCAAAAGTTCTCTTATTTCACTATGTTTTAACCAGTGTCCATATCGACTAAGAGTATTTTGCCAAATTTTAAATCCACATTTTGAAGTTGATGTTAATTCAAAAAACTCTCCATCTTCAGTTGTCCATGAAGCGTTACTACAAGCATACAATTCAACTTTTTTCCCTCTTACATCTTTTTTTCTAACTTCAATTTCTCCATCATCACAATATGGACATTTTCCTAATAACATATAAATTACCTTTGATTTTTAAACATTATATAAACTTTTGATATATAAAAAGCTAAAAAATTAACTAAAAATTAACTCATTTTTCATATACTTATACATTTTAAAATAAAGGGAAATTATGAGAAAAAAAATTCTTACTTCAATGTTACTTTTGAGTACAACACTTTTTGCGATGGAACACTCTAACCATAATATGCAGCATCACAATACAAACGAAGTGGCTAATCAAAATAGTAGTTTAACTATTCCAAAAGATGCTAAATGTCCTGTTTGTGGTATGTTTGTAGCAAAATATGAAAAATGGATTGCAACAATTAAAACAGAAAAAGAGAGTTTCTATTTTGATGGAGTAAAAGATATGATGAAGTTCTACTTTGAACCAACAAAATATATAAAAAATGCTGATTTAAAAAATTCAACTATAAAAGTTACTGATTACTACACTCTTGAGCAAATAGATGCAAAAAATGCTTTTTTTGTAATTGGTTCAAATGTTATGGGACCTATGGGAGATGAATTAATACCATTTAAAGATGAAAATAGTGCAAATGAGTTTTCAAAAGACCATTTTGGAAAGAAAATTGTGAAATTTAATGAAATAACTTTGGATACAATACCAAAAAAACATCACTAAACAATGCGTTTTCGCATTGTTTAAATAGATTAATCTTTTATAAATGAGCAACAATAATCAACTAAACTATGTACTCTTAATCTAAACTTTGTATTTGCAGGAATAATAAAAGATGCAGGACCTTCAAACTCTTGCCAATCAGAAGCAGGAAGTAATAAATCAATCTTTCCTCTTTGAATATCAATAACTTCTTTATTTACAGTATTAAGCTCATACTCACCCGCTAACATAATTCCTAAAGTTTTTTTGCTTCCATCTTCAAATGTAATAGCACGGCTTGTAATATTTCCATCGTATAAAATATTTGCTGCTTTTGCTATAGAAACACCTTTAAAATATGACATTATAGTCTCCTTAAAATTTATCGCAATATTATAACAAATGAATTATACGATATTATTGAAGCAAAAGGCTAGAAATCTTTTGATATAATTCAAAAAATTAAATAAGGTGTGAAAATGAGTATCCAAAAAGAGCTTAAAGAGATAATAAATAATGAAGTTTTAGTTGAAATAGAAGATCACATAGATGATATTTTTGAAATAATTGCTGCAAAAAAAGATACTCCTGAGTTAAAAGAAGAGCTTGAAAATATGCAAGAGATGAAAAAGGATTTTGAAGAACTTTTAAAAGATTTAGAAGCTGGTGAAATAGATGATGAAGAGGCTCAAGAGATTTATGATGAAATAGTTGATATGCTTGAAGGTTCAAACGAAGATTAATAATAAGATTAAGATGTGCAAGGCTATATTGTTGATATAAAAGCTGTAAAAGATGACGATTTAATTGTCACTATTATATGCGAAAATGAGTTGATTACTTCATATAGATTTTATGGAGCAAGACACTCAAATATCAATATTGGCTATAAAATCGACTTTGAGCTTGAAAATACAAAATCAACTATTTCAAGACTTAAAGATGTGATTCAACTAGGTTTCCCTTGGATTTTAAACAATCAAAAAATGTATGCTTGGCAAAGATATCTTAAACTTTTTTATGTTCATTTAAAAGAGCTTCATGAGTTAGAACCATTCTACTTTTTTCTTTTAGAAAATTTAGTTTCAAAAATAGAGAAACAAAATGTTTACAGAGCTATTATAGAGTCATATCTATCAATTTTAGAACATGAAGGAAGACTTCATACAGATTTTGAGTGTCTTATTTGTGAAGTTGAAATAAATAGTGATTTATCAATAGTAAGAGGTTTTTTACCTGTTCACAAAAGTTGCATAAGAGGAAAAGTTTTTGATTATTTAAAAATAAAAGAGCTTTTTTTTACAAAAAAAACTATAAATCTAAATGATGATGAAGTAGAAGATCTTTTTGAAATCCTACTTCTTGGGCTTTGAGATAGAGTTAATATAAATCTATTTTTGTTTTAAGATTTTCTATGGTTTGAGCTAATATTTTTGTATCAAATCCATACTCTTTTGCTTTTATAATTCCTTCTTTAATTGATTTTTCGCTTAAAGGTTCTTTTATATTTGCAACAGTTTTTATTACACTTAAAATTTTTGCTTTTCTTTCAAACTCTTTTGAAACACTATTTATATCATCTACAAATTCTATACTATTTATCAAATTTGGACTAAGTTTCCAGTGTTTAAAAATTTGTGCTGTTACATATGAACTAGAAAATCCTAAAAACTCTTTTTCTACCTCTTCAATAGATAAAATTCCTTCTTCTATTTGTGCTTTAAACTCTTTTTCTTTTTGCTCATTTAGAATCATATCAGCAATAATATATTTACCAATATCAATCAAAAGTGCAGGTAAAATAATCTCATCTTTTATAGTTTCATCTATTTTACCCAACCATAAACTAGCCAAAACAGATGCAATGTTTGATGAATTCATAAAATTATCATTTGTAAGTCCATATGGAGCCAAAGTTGTAACTAATAGTTTTTGACTACTAGCTGAAATAGCAACCGATATTGTAAAGTTTATTCCAAGTAAAGATATCGCTCTAAGTGGAGTTTCAACTTTACTTCGAAAACCAAACATAGCTGAATTTGCTATTTTTAAAAGATTTGTTACAATCAAAGCGTCTTTACTTATAATATCATGAAGTTCACTTATCTCTTTTTCACTTTTTCTTCTATACTCTTCTATTAAAATAATAGTTCTAGGAAGAGGTGGAAGGGATTCAACTCTTCTTAATAAATCATCAATTTGCAAAATATCCCCTTGAATTTTATCTAAACATTAAATCTAAAATGCATAACATCACCATCTTGAACAACATAATCCTTACCTTCAAGTCTTAGTTTTCCAGCATCTTTGCATTTAGCTTCTCCACCAAATTTAACAAAATCTTCATAAGATATAACTTCTGCTTTTATAAAACCTTTTTCAAAGTCATTGTGAATAACAGCAGCTGCTTGTGGAGCTTTTGTATTTTTTCTAATTGTCCAAGCACGAACCTCTATTTTTCCAGCTGTAAAATAGCTTTGAAGACCTAATTTATCAAAAGCTTTTTGAATAATTTGCTCTAAACCTGATTCAGCAACTCCTAAATCATCCAAAAATGCTCTTGCTTCATCATCTTCAAGTCCAACAAGCTCCTCTTCGATTTTTGCACATAAAACAATAACATCCGCACCAACATTTGATGCATGCTCTTTTACCATCTCAACATAATCATTTGTTCCAACACTTAATGTATCTTCATCAACATTAGCACCATATATTACATCTTTATTTGATAAAAATCTAAGCTCTTTATCTAAAGATATAAATACTTCATTATCCCTATTTTCAAATGTTTTAACAGGTTGAAGCTCTCCAATATGAGAATATAACTCTTCAGCAATAACAAGTTGAGCAGCTGCTTCTTTACTACCTTTTGACTGTTTTTTAAGTCTTTCAATTTTTTTCTCTAATTGTGAAATATCTGCATAAATAAGCTCTGTTTCAATTATCTCTATATCTCTTAAAGGGTTTACATCACCCTCTACATGAACAATATTTCCATCTTCAAAACATCTAACCATATGCAAAATAACTTCTACTTCTCTTATATTTGATAAAAATTGATTTCCTAGCCCCTCACCTTTACTAGCACCTCTTACAAGTCCTGCAATATCAACAAAATCAATAGTTGAGTGTTGAATTTTATCTGGATTTACTATCTTTGCTAGCTCATCAAGTCTTTTATCAGGAACTGGAACTATTGCTTTATTTGGCTCGATTGTACAAAATGGATAGTTTTCCGCTTGAGCATTTTGTGCTTTTGTTAAAGCATTAAAAGTTGTACTTTTCCCCACATTTGGAAGTCCTACTATTCCTACTCCTAATCCCATAATTATCCTTTTATCTTTATTTATAAATATTATACAATAACCATCAAATCGTTGTTTAAATTGGATTCAAATTTTTTTAAAGCACAATAAATTATCATTATTTATAAAAATATCAAATACTAAATAAGAAATAAAATGACAATTTTAAAAGACTCTATCAAAACAATTCCAACAAACGATAAGGCTATCTTCTATAAAGAATATTATAAACGAAAACAACAAAGAAATAGATAAAAGTCTATTTCTTTGTCATAAAGAGTTTTGAATCTCTTTAAATATTGATTTTAAATCTGATAAATCAAAGTTTACTTCACCATTTAAAGCTTTTTTCTCAATATTTTTCAAAATTAAATTTACCAATTAACATATTTACAATACAAAAAAACTTTATTCTGTAATAAACTACTTAAAATTTATAAGGGTTTTTATGAAACAAAAAGTTTGGATTGTTGGTGCTAATGGTGCAATTGGTTTTGAGCTTGTTAAAATATATTTAAAAAATGGTTTTAAAGTGGTTGCAAGTTCAAGAGATATTGAAAATTCAAAAGATTTTTTGAACTTACAAAGTGAAAACAAAACCAATTTGAAGCTTTTGAATATAGATGTTTTAGATGAACAAGCTTCTAAAGGGGTTGCTCATGAAGCTTTTAATAATTTTAATGGGCTTGATATCTGTTTTTATAATGCCGCTGTTTATGAATCTATGAGTTATGAAAAGTGGGATATAGCAAATTTTGAATCCATGATAAATACAAATTATCTAGGAGCAATTAGAGTTTTAAAACCAATAATTAGCCATCTTGAGAATCAATCAAATTCTTCAAAAATAGTTCTAAATTGTAGTTTGGCTAGTTATTTTGGATTGCCTTATGGTGGAGCTTATAGCGCTTCAAAAGCAGCTTTATTAAATCTTGCACAATCAATTCAACCTGAATTAAAAAGAAAAAATATTAATCTTCAAGTTATAAATCATGGATTTGTAAAAAGCAGGCTAACTTCTAAAAATGATTTTAAAATGCCTCAACTTATGCAGCCAGATTTTGCTGCTAAAAAGATATTTGAAGAGCTTAATAAATCTTATAGATTTGATATAACATTTCCACTATTTTTATCAAGCTTTTTAAAGTTTTTATCAATTTTACCATATAAGATAAGTCTAAAAATCACAAGTAAATTTCTAAAATGATCAAAAATAGTACGATATTTTTTTATGGTATTTTAGGAGTTCCTATTGCCTTTTTAGGATTTCCTTTGTATATATATTTACCTCCTTTTTATGTTGAACATATTGGCTTAAATATTGGATTTGTTGGAGTTATTTTATTATTTGCAAGATTAATAGATATGATAGCAGACCCATTTATTGGAAGATTTTGTGATATTTACAGTTCAAAATTTAAAATTATTTTAATATCATCTATTTTTTTACTTATCTCTTTATATTTTTTAATAAAACCGATCTCAAATAGCTATTTTTATCTATTTATTTTCTCAATTATCACTTATATTTCATATAGTTTTGTATTAATTCCATATTTAAGTTTAAATGCCATTTTAGGTAAAAATGAGTTTGATAATACAAAACTTGCTTTTTCAAGAGAGATTTTTATAATTTTTGGTGTTTTATTATCACTTTTAATTCCATATATATTTTTAGTTTCAAATGACTCAAAAAAGAGTTTAGAGCTTTTATTACTATTTGTTTTGATTATATTTCCAATAGCTTTAATACTTTTTTATCAAAAGATTAAATCTTTGGAGATAAAAAGTGAAAATATAGCTCATAACACTTTTTTTAGATCTTTAAAAACACTATTTAAAAACTATCCTAATCAAAAAAAACTATTTTTTGCTTTTTTATTTAATAGCTTAGCAAATGCACTTCCAGCAACTCTTTTTCTGTTTTTTGTTAAATATATTTTGATTTTAGAAGAGCATACAGGACTATTTTTGATAATATATTTTTTAAGTGCAATTGTTGCTTTTCCTATATGGATAAAAATTTCAAAAATAATATCAAAAAAATCAACTTGGATTTTATCTATTTGTGTTGCTATTAGCACATTTATTTTTGTCCCTTTTTTAAATGAGGGTGATTTTTTCTTTTTTTCTATAATTTGTATGTTTACAGGAGCTTGTCTTGGTGCTGATATGGCTATTCCTTCTTCAATTCAAGCAGATGTTGCAAATTTTATAAAACAAAAAGAGGATTTAACTTCTGTTTTATTTGGTTTTTGGGCAATGATTACAAAACTATCTCTTGCTTTTGCTCTTGCAATATCATTTATAACTTTAGAGTTTGCAGGTTTTGACAAACAAAACATAAACGAATACTCAATTTTTGTAATAATATTTTTATACTCAACTCTTCCAATAGTTTTTAAGATTTTTGCAATATTTTTTTTAAATAGATATGAAATGACAAAATGAGTGTACAAAACTATAGAAATTTATAATAAATTATTAAAATTAAATTAGGAGTTTAATTGAAAATTTTATTATTCATTTTCTTGTTTATATCTTTTTCATTTTCAAAAGATTCTATTGATAAAGTTAAATTTTCAGGTCTTTGGTATGAAATAGCAAGAGTTGAAAATAAATTTCAAACATCTTGTGTTGCATCAAGTGTTGAGTACAAAGTACAAGATGATGGAACTTATAATGTTTTTAATAGATGTTTTGAAAATGAATTAAATGGAAAATTAATAGAGTATAACGGTTTTGCAAAATTAGAAGATAATCAACTTTATATGAGATATTTTTTTATTTTTAGAAGTTCATATAAGATTGATTATATAAATGATTATAAAACAGCTGTTGTAGCAAATGATGATTACTCAAATCTTTGGATTATGAGTAGAGCTCCTAGTATTAATAAAGATGAACTAGATAATATCTTAAAAGATTTAGAAAATAAGATGGATATCTCAAAATTGACTTTTACAAAACTTGACCCAAAAGGAAGATATAGATGAAAATAGCTGTTTTAGGAGCTGGAATAAGCGGACTTGGAAGTGCTTATATTTTAAGTAAAAAACATGATGTAGATATTTATGAAAAAGATAATAGATTAGGTGGACACGCAAGAACAACTCTTGTTCAAGAAGATGATAAATTATTTGGAGTTGATACTGGGTTTTTGGTATTTAATTATGCAACATATCCTCTTTTGACAAAACTATTTAAAGAGCTTGATGTAAAAATAGAGAAATCTGATATGAGTTTTGCATTTTGGGATACAACTAAAAACATAGCTTATAATGGTTCATCTTTAAGAGGAATGTTTGCTCAAAAAAGAAATCTATTCTCTTTTTCTCACTATCAAATGATAAATGATATTTTAACTTTTAATAAAAAAGCAAACAGAGATTTAATGGTTGAATCAAAAGATTTAGATAAGACTTTAGGTGAGTATATAAAAAATTATTCAAAAGCTTTTAAAAATAGATATCTTCTTCCAATGGGAGCTGCTATTTGGTCAACACCAAGCAGTGAGATGAATAATTTTCCAGCAAGAACATTTTTAAAGTTTTTTAAAAATCATGGACTTTTGGGAGTAACTACACATCATCAATGGCTTACTGTTTCAAATGGAAGTATAAATTATGTTGAAAAAATAAAAGATAAAATATCAGGAAAGATATTTTTAAACTCAGATGTTATAAAGATAAAAAGAGTTGAAAATGGTGTATATTTAATACATAAAGATGGTGGAAAAACTTTTTATGATAAAGTTATTTTAGCTATGCATGCACCTGAAGCTTTAGAGATTTTAGAAGATCCATCAGCTAAAGAGCTTGAGATTTTAAGTGCTTTTAAATATAAAGCAAATAGCGCTGTTTTACATAGTGATAATAATATCTTACATCAAAATAGAAAAATGTATGCAGCATGGAACTATACAAGCTCAAATATAGAAAATAGTGCTGTTACTTTAACTTATTGGATAAACTCTTTACAAAATTTAAAAACAAAAAAAGATTATTTTGTATCTTTAAATGAGACAAAAAATATAAAAAATGTTATTGAAAATATATCATATGACCATCCTCAATTTGATTCAAAAGCAATTTTGATGCAAGATAGAAAAGATGAGATTTGTGGAGTTAATAATACTTATTATGCTGGTGCTTACTGGAGATATGGATTTCATGAAGATGGACTTTTAAGTGCTACAAAAGTTGCTTCAAAACTTATGTGTGAGTTTTAAATGATAAATAATAGATCAAATCATAATATCTTTGAAGGGACAATTTATCATAAAAGATATCTTCCAAAAAAACATGAGTTTAAATATAATTTTTACCTTCTTGATATTGATGTTTTTGATTTAGAGAGTTTAAAAAACACTATTTTTTCTATAAATAGTTTTAATTTGATGAGTTTAAAAAGTGTTGATCACTTTGGAAAAAGTAGAGATTTTATAAAAAACATAGAAGAGCTTTTAGAAAAATTTGATTTAAAAGCTAGTTCAAAGATGAGATTTTTAACACTTCCAAGGGTTTTAAACTTTGTTTTTAATCCTATTAGTGTTTTAGTTTTATTTGATGAAAATAGTGTTCCAACACATATTTTAGCTGAAGTTCATAACTACAATGGTGGAAGAGTTGTCTATTGTGTAAAACTTGAAAAACATGAAAAAAATGCAAAATCATACTTTGGAGCTGTAAAAAAAGATATGTATGTATCTCCATTTTTTAAGCATGAAGGAGTTTATGAGTTTGAGCTAAAGTATGATGAACAAAAGCTATTTATAAAAATAGATTTGTATGAAAATCAACAACATAAATTAACAGCAATTTTTAACTCAAAAGCAAAGCCTTATAGTTTCAAAAATATTTTAAAAGTTTTTATAAGATATATGTTTAGCACTTTTTTAGTGGTAAGTAGAACATTTTATCATGCTTTTAGGCTTTATTTAAAGGGTTTAAAAATCTACTCTCCAAGAGATAATGACAAAATAAAAAGGTATTAAATATGAAAAAATTGTGGAATAAATTTGCAGATAACTTCT
Organism: Arcobacter thermotolerans; assembly: GCF_983172305.1. Taxonomy (NCBI): domain Bacteria; kingdom Pseudomonadati; phylum Campylobacterota; class Epsilonproteobacteria; order Campylobacterales; family Arcobacteraceae; genus Arcobacter; species Arcobacter thermotolerans. Next base: position 100,156 of record NZ_CFAFZJ010000005.1, on the reverse strand, counting down.
TTTCCAAGATTAAAATAGGAACGCTAGAAGTTATATTTAAAGATAAAACAACAAAACTTTATGGTGAAAAAAAACTTGAAGATAAAATAACTTTAGAGATATACAATAATAGATTTTTTATAAAAACAGTTCTTTATGGAGATATTGGGTTTGCTGAAAGTTTCATAGATAGAGATTTTGAGACTTCAAATCTTACAAAACTAATAGAACTAGCGCTTTTAAATGCAAAATATCTTGGAACTACAAGCGAAAATGAAAAAAATAAACTAATAAATCTAATGCCATTTTTTAATAGATTTAAACATAGTTTAAGACGAAACTCAAAAACAAATGCAAGAAAAAATATCTCTGCTCACTATGATTTATCAAACGATTTTTACAAACTTATGCTTGATAAAACAATGATGTATTCAAGTGCAATTTTCCAAAATAAAGAGCAAGATTTATATGAAGCTCAAAAAAACAAACTTGAAAAATTATCATCAAAACTAAATCTAAAAGATGGTTCAAAAGTTCTTGAAATTGGCTCTGGATGGGGAGCTATGGCTATTCATTTAGCAAAAGATAAAAAATGTGATGTTACAACTGTAACATTAAGTGTTGAGCAAAAAAAACTTTGTGAAGAGAGATTTAAAAAAGAAGGAGTTGAAGATAAAATTGATATTTTATTAAAAGATTATAGAGATTTAAAAGGAGAGTTTGATGCAATTATTGCTGTTGAGATGTTTGAAGCTGTAGGACGTGAGTATTTTCATATATTCTTTAAAAAGTGTCAAGAGCTATTAAAACCAAGCGGTGTTTTGGTTTTACAAGTAATTACAATTCCAGATCAAAGATATAAAGCCTATTCAAAAGGTAGTGATTTTATACAAAAGTATATTTTTCCAGGTGGACATTTACCAAGTATTTTAAAAATTTTAGAGACAACTTCAAAGCATACAAGACTAAATTTAAATCATCTTGAGGAGTTTACACAAGATTATGCAAAAACTTTGAATATTTGGCATGAAAATTTTGAAAATCATTTAGATGAAGTTAAAAAATTAGGATTTGATGACTATTTTATAAGAATGTGGAAAATGTATCTAAACTATTGTGAAGCTGGATTTTTAACAAGAAATATAAATCTTCATCAACTAGTTTTTACAAGAGATCAAAATATATATTTAAATAAAGGATTAATCGCATGAAAAATTTACTATTAATTTTTATAACAACAATTTTATTAACAGGATGTGCAAGTATGAAAATAGAAGATTTTAACAATACAAAACCAGAGTTTGTTCCTCAAGAGTATTTTAATGGAAAATTAAGAGCTTATGGAATCGTAAAAGATAGAAGTGGAAAGATTATTAGAAGTTTCAAAGGAGAGATGATTGGTTCTTGGGATAAAAATGGTGTTGGAACTTTAGATGAGTTTTTTGTTTATGATGATGGTGAAGAGATGAAAAGAGTTTGGACTCTAAAACCAATTGAAAATAAAAAATTTATAGCAACTGCAGATGATATAGTTGGAGAAAGCCCAATGATTGCAAATGGAAATACAGTTATGATTGATTATGTTATGAGAACTCCATATAAAAACTCAACTATTGATTTAAGTGTGCAAGATTGGCTTCATCTACAAGATGAAAAAGTTATCATTAACCACTCAAAAATGAAAAAATTTGGATTTGTGGTTGGAGAGTTGGTAATTACAATAATTAAAGAGTGAAGTGAATAATCCCTAAAAAAGGCACTTTTCTCAAAGACAATAGATTTAATAAAGATGATTTTTTAAGTCTTGACTAAATAGCTTTACATTTATATAAAGCTATTTTAATCAATTTTATGGAATCATTCAATCTTCTTTTATAAAATTTCTAATTTTCCCATTTAAAAAAGGGTTGCTGTGCTTTTTAATTCTTATGAATTTTTATTGATATTTTTACCATTAACTTTAATAATATATTTTTACTTAAACTCCTTAAAACTTATATATGTTAGCAAAATATTTTTAGTGGTTTATAGTTTATTTTTCTACTCTTGGTGGAATCCTATTTATCTTCCTTTAATTTTAGGAAGTATGATTTTTAACTTTTATGTTGGAAAATCTTTGGGCAAGAAAGCATCCAAAAATATGCTTACACTTGGAATTATTTGTAATATCCTACTTTTGGGATATTTTAAATATGCAGATTTCTTTATTGAAAATTTCAATTGGGCTTTAAACAAAGAGATTCCTTTACTTCATTTGGCATTACCTTTAGCAATTAGTTATTTTACATTTCAACAAATTGCTTTTTTGGTTGATAATTATAGAGGAGAAGTAAAAGAGTTTAGTTTTTTAAACTATTCACTTTTTATAACTTTCTTTCCACAACTTCTTATGGGTCCAATAGTTCATCACAAAGAGATGATGCCTCAATTTGCTCTTAAATGGAGAAGTTACATAAGATGGGAAAATATCTCTTTGGGACTATTTATTTTTGCGATAGGATTAGCAAAAAAGAGTCTATTAGGAGACCCTCTTACAACTTATGCTCAATATGCCTTTGATAATGCACAAAATCTAACAATGATTGAAGCTTGGTATGCTTCAACTTCTTATGTATTATCATACTATTTTGACTTATCTGGATATGCTGATATGGCAATAGGTATTGCAAAAATGTTTAATATAGATATACCAAAAAACTTTAATTCTCCGTATAAAGCTAGAAATTTTGCTGATTATTGGAGAAGATGGCATATCACTTTGAGTAGATTTTTAGGAGATTATATCTATAAAAGTTTAGGTGGAAACAAAAATATAGTTTGGATTATCTATTTAAATATTATGATTACATTTTTTGTCTCTGGATTTTGGCATGGAGCTGGGTGGACATTTGTTGTTTGGGGATTATTAAATGGATTATTTGTGATTTTTGCACATATGATGAAAAAAGCAAATCTTGAAATGAACTTTTATCTAGCTTGGTTTTTAATGTTCATTGGACTTATAATCACAAGAATACTATTTGTATCAAAAGATTTCAGTGATGCTTGGTATGTTACAAAAACTCTATTTGATTTTAAAAATTTAAGATTTAATGAGCTATATTATATTGATCCAATTTTCCAAAGTTTTTATATTGTTCTTGCGCTTGTTTTAGCTTTAGGCTTTAAAAATAGTGGTGAAATTGCTCTTAATTTCAAACCAAATATTAAATATACTCTTTATACAGCAATTTTATTATCTGCTTCTTTATTTACTTTTTCAAGTGCCAAAGAGTTTTTATATTTTCAATTTTAGGAAAAATAGATGAAAAAACATAAAAAATTTATATTTTTAACAATTTTATTCACTTTTATCATCTTTTCTATAGGCTTTTTTATAAGGTATCTTATAGATCCTGTTGGAATAAATAATAAATTTGATATAGGTTTAAGAAAAGATTTTGCTTTAGCATATAGAACTCAAAAATTTGTAGAGTTAAATAAAATTCAACCAAATACAATAATTTTGGGTGGTAGTAGAGTTCACTATTTAAATACAAAAGATATTGAAAAATATACTCAAGATAAAGTATATAATTTAGGTCTTCAATTTGGAACATTAGAAGAACAATACTATTTTTTAAAGCACTCTTTAGAAAATTTTTCTATAAATAATGTATTAATAGGATTAAACTTTTATACTTTTGATGAAAATCTAAAAGAAAACAGTAGTGACTTTAATAAAGATATTTTTGAAAAAGGGTTTAATACTTTTTATCAAATAAAACATTATCTAGAAATACCTCTATTTAAATATCTAAAATATGTTATCCCAAATAATGATAGAAATTTATTTTACGAAAATGGAGCAATAACACTATATCATCAAGAACAAGTTATAAAAAATAATGATAAATCCTATATGTGGGAATCAACTCTAGAACACTATAGAAAAACTTATCAAAACTATAATGTTATAGGAAATTCAAACCTTGAGTACTATAAAAAGATAGTTGAATTATGTAAAGAGTACAATATTAATCTAAAAGTTTTTACAACTGCTGTTCACTCTTCTCAATTAAAGCTTATTGAAGAGACAAATACTCTTGATTTATTCGATATTTGGAAAAATGAAATAGCTTCTATATTTCCATTTTGGGATTTTATGACAGAAAATAGTGTAACTTCAAATGAAGATAATTATATTGACTCTTCACACATAAAACAAGAGTTTGGATATTTATATTTTGCAAAAATTTTTGAAGATTTTGATATCGAAATTCCAGAAGATTTTGGAATTTTTATAGAATAAAAATAAGTATCTTAAAAAGATACTTATTTTAAAAGAAAAGTTTAACTAAAAAATATCCAACTATCATCAACCAAATAAACAGAATAAATGATAGATAAAATGGTTTTATACCACTATTTTTAAACTTATCAATACTAGTTTCCATCCCTAAAGCACTCATAGCCATAGTTAAAGCAAAAGTATCAAAAAAATTAATACTTTCTATTGCACTTTTTTCTAAAATTCCTAAAGAATTAAATCCAACTACCATTATAAAAAATATCGCAAACCAAGGAATTACTATTTTTGATTTCTCTTTTTTTGTATGAAAATTTGTTTTAATCAACCATAAAGATAAAAGAATCAAAAATGGAACTAAAAAAATAACCCTAATCATTTTTTCAATAATTGCATTTGTTGATACTATTTCACCTAAAGCATTACTTGCACCAACAACATGAGCTACTTCATGAAGTGTTGCTCCTATATAAATACCCATTTGAGAACTTGTAAAAAGAAATACTCCTAACTTATCTAAAAATGGATATAAAAACATTCCAATTGTTCCAAAAATTACTACAAAAGATACAGCAACTGCACTTTTATAAGCTTCATTTTTTAATACACTTTGTGTTGCCATAACTGCAGCTGCTCCACAAATAGAACTTCCCGCACTACATAAAATAGCTAACTCTTTATCCATTTTTAAAACTTTTGTTCCAATAATATAACCAAAAATAAAAGTAAAAAAAACTATACAAAAAGCTACTAAAATTCCATTTACCCCTACTTCTTGAAGATTTTGAAAAGTAAGTCTAAATCCATATAAAATAATTCCTAATCTTAAAATATATTTTGTAGAAAAAGTAATACCATCTTGAAATATTTTAGAAAATTTTGATTTCAAACTATTTGCATAAAAAATACCTAAAACTATTCCAATTATAAGTGGACTAATTCCTAAGTTTTTAAAAATATCAAATTCTGAAATAATTGTTGCAATAAGTGCAAAAAAAGATACAAGAATTACTCCATAAAAAGTGTTTATAATCTGTTTATTATTAGTTTTCATAATAAACCTCCTTTTGTTTTGAAAGTATAACTTCTATCATTTAATTTGTAAAATATATTATTTTTAATATAATGATTAATATTTTTAATAAGGAAAAATATGACTTTGAAAGAACTAAACTTTTTTTATAAATTATGTGAAAATCCCCAAGTTACACAAGTTGCAAGTGAACTAAATATTAGTCAATCAGCTATTTCCTTAGCTATAAAATCACTTGAAAATAGTCTAAATGAACAACTTTTTGATAGAATTGGAAAAAAACTAATACTAAATGAAAAAGGAAAATATTTTAAAGAAAAAACTCTTCCTTCGTATTTAGCACTTATAGATGCATCAACAATTTTTCAAGAAAACAAACTAGCTGGAAATATAAAAATTGCTGCTAGTAAAACTATTTCAAACTACATAATGCCAAATATTTATTATGATTTTTTGTCAAAATATAAAGATGTAAAACTTGATATTTTAACTATAAATTCAAGTAGTATAATAGATAAAATACTCAAAAATGAACTAGATATTGGTCTTATTGAGGTAGATACTCAAAATAGCAGTCTAATAAAAGAAAAATTAGCAGATGATGAATTGATTGTTGTCTCAAGTGATGAAAAACATCCTCAAATTGCTTTTATTGATGCTATAAAAAAAAGGTGGATTTTAAGAGAAATAGGAAGTGGGACAAGAGAAATTTTTATGAGTAAAATTGGTGAAATCTCAAAAGAGTTGGATATTTTTATGCAATTACAAGATTTTGAAGAGATAAAAACTATTGTTTTAAATAATAAAAATACAGTAACAGTTCTTTCTAAAGTTATTGTTGAAAAAGAGCTAAAAGAAAAAAAATTATTTGAAATAAAATTAAAAAATATTGAATTTAAAAGAGAGTTTTATTTAGTTTATCATAAAGATAAAACAAAAAACCTACTCTTTGAAACTTTTATTGAGTTTATAAAAAATAGGTTGAATTAACTCTCTTCTACTAAGTTATGATATATACAAAATAATAAAAAATTATTTTAACCTTATAATAGTTTGGCACAATCCAATATTATCAGTTATATCAACAATTTCAAAACCAACTTTAAGTAGTATTTTTTCAAAATCACTATATCTAAACATTTTACTATATCCATTTGCAATAGCAGTAAAATATGGGCTTGTATTAATCACACAATATGAAGCTATTTCATTGCTTTGTCTATCCCAAAATGGCTCCATTATACAAACTTGACTATTTTTGTTCATAGATTTTTTTACTTTTAATAAAATCTGCTCTATTTGTTCATCTTCAAAACAATCTAAAAATTGGCTCATCCAAATAATATCTATATTTTCTGGAACATTAATATCATTAAGCAATACATTAGACTCAATAAATGAAACATTTGTTAAATTCTTTTCATAAATATTTTTTTTTGCTAATTTTATTTGTTGTGGTAAATCCATTATTGTAATATCGATTTGTGGATATTTACTTGATAGCTCGATAGCAAATTTACCAGTATTTCCACCAATATCCAAAATAGATTTGATATTTAAATTATTCAAATACTCTATTGCTTTTGGAAATCCAGAATCAGAATAAAAATGGTCAAATTCAAACCAGCTATCTTGAACTTTTTGTGGTAAACTTGAAAGTGCTGGATATATAGTTTCCCAATCTCCAAACACTTTTAAACCTTCAGGTTTTCTATTTTTTATTGACTCTTCTAAATTATAAAGTCCAAGATAATTTACATAGTGGTTATAATTCATATTTGCATTTGTCATCTTATCACTATTTATAAATATTCCAACTTTTGAAATAAAAAGCTTATTATCTTTCTCATATAAAATATTTGCACTTATTGCTGTCTCACTTAAAACTTTTATGGCGTAAATAGATAAATCAGAAATTTTAGATAACTCTTCAATACTTAAACCATTTTTGTTTTTTGACAAAATATTTAAAATATTTGTATCTCTTAAAACTCTAGCAACTTGAAAAACTATTGGAGCAAAAGCTATTTTTTGTGCTTCATATAAAGCCTCTACTGTTGATAAATTTTGTGCATCTTGAAAGAAACTTTTTTCCATATCTTTTCCTAATATTTTTCTTTATTATTCATTGTTACTTTTTTATGAAATACTTTTTTTGTTACTGGACTTATAATAGTAGTTAAAGAAAAAATTATATCATTTATTCCTTGACTAAAAATAGCACTATTATTGGCTTCTATTTTTGAACCTGCAATATCTAGTTTTGAATTCAAGAGATTTATTGCAATATCTCCTTTTATAGTACTAGAAGTTATGTTTATATTAGAGTTTATTGCTTGAATTGAGTTAGAGCTTGAACCTATATTTGAATCTACTATATAAACATCAGAATTTTCAATTATAAGTCTTTCTATATTACAGTTGTTTAAATGTAAATTATTTGAATTAGTAATTTTTAAATATTTATAACTACAATCTTTTAATTCACCTTTACTATTTTTTAGCTCTCTATTCAAACTACTTTGTTTATAGATTTTTTCATCTTTTTTTATATCATTACTCAAAAAATAATCTAAATAATTAAAATATTCTTCTTTTGAATCAAGTATTGGAACATGTCCACTATTTTTTATTATAAATAGTTTTGAATTATCCAATAAAAAATTTAAAACATATCCACTTCTTAAAGGAGTAACTCCATCATTTTCACCCCATAATATCATTGTAGGAGTTTTAATATTATGTAATTCAAACCAATCTTCAGTCATAAGACCTAATGCTGCTATTGAAGTTGGCGAATTTAAAAATTTTGTTCTGATTCTTTCATCTCTTACAACACTACTTAAATCTTTTGGTAAAATACTTGCTAAACTATTTGTGATATTTGTTGCAAATTGTGATATTTGACCATTTAATTCACTTCTACTATTTTCATCAACCATTTTACTAACTTGATTTTTTATCATAAATTCACCATAGGAATCTTTATGTAAAATTCCAGCAGAATCAATAACAAAAAGTTTTTTAATTTTATCTTGATGTAAAGTAGAATATTTAAGACTAATAGCTCCACCCATAGAGTGTCCAACTAAATAAAATTGTCTATTATCTAAAAATTTAGAAACTAAAAAATCTAAAACTTGTGCATATTTTTCTGGTGTATATTCAACATTATCTTTTGATGATTTTCCAAATCCTGGTAAATCAAAAGTTATCACATAGTAGTTATCTTTTAATTTATGTATAGTTTCTTGCCAAATAGTTGAAGCTTCATCACCTAAACCATGTACAAAAACTATTGGTTCATTTTCAATATTTCCATCAACATTTATATACACTTGTGAATTTAAAACTGGTTCTTGTATATAAAACTCATCTGCAAATATCTTAGAAAAAAGAAAAAATATTACAAAAATATATTTAATCTTGTAACTTAACAATAAAAGTTCCTTTTGCATAAATATCATTTTGGTTTATAAGTTCAAAGCTAAACTCATTTAATAAATCAAAGCTTGTATCTTTTTTAATCTTTATTTGAAACTCCAAAATATCACAATCTTTTAAAAGTTCAACATCTTTAAGGCTAAGTAAAAAGCCAATTTGTGGTTTTTCATTTTGTGAAAAAACAATACTACTTTGAGCTGCCGCTTCGCATATCATTGGAAGGGTTGGCAAATAAGGAAAAGAGCAAGATACAAAAATATAATCTGCATCTTTTTTTACAATCTCTTCTACAAATCTTATTGGCTTTTGGTGAGGTAAATTTTTCATATATCAACTCTTACGATATTTTTTTTAGTTTTATCAAAATTTTGAGCAATAAACATAATATGTTTTATAGAGTTAGGAAAACCTTTTAAAGTTATATTTTCAAGATTTATAGTGCTATCCTCTTTACTTATTTTTACTTTTAAAGCAACAACAGATTCTAAAAAATCAATACAAGAATTCACCTCTTGTATATTTGGAATATTTATAGTTTCACTACAAATCAAAACAACCTCATCATTATCTAAAGCTTTAATGGCACCTGCTTTTAAAACTTTTAAAGAAGTTTCATCTCCACTTGAAATAGTTAATATCTCATTTTTATTTTCAAATAAAATAGAGGCATATGATACAGCTGTATTATAAACAGAGTTTTGAAAATCTGTTGGAGATAACATACTTTCATCTAAAATAGCTTTTAATATGTTTGATGAAGATAGCAACTCTCCAAAAGAGCTTCCGTATATAATTCTACTGTTTTTTGCATCTATTTTATGTAAGGCTTCAATTACAAGTTTTGAAGCTTTTGTTAATCTTCTTCTAAAAACCATTTGAGGTACTAACTCTTTTGTATTTAGCTCTTCAATACTATCTTTATCAAAAAGATAAAAAGCATCTAATATCTCTAAATTAATCTTCATTACACAATCCAAAAATTAAAGATGTATTATTACCACCAAATGCAAACGAGTTACTAATAGTATATTTTATATCTTGTTTAGAAGTAACCATTGGATAGTTTATTCCTTCCATTTCTATCTCATTTAAACCTTTATTTGGCACAATAGTTTGATTTTTTAAAACCATACAACATATAATTGCCTCAATAGCTCCAGCAGCACCTAAAGTATGTCCAGTAATTGATTTTGTAGAACTAACTTGTGGTTTTGTTTTACTATCTTTAAAAAGCTCTTTAATTGCTGTTAATTCTGAAAAATCATTTGCATAAGTTCCAGTTCCATGAGCATTTATGTAATCTATATCATCTGGTTTTAGCTTAGCATCTTTTAAAGCATTTTTCATAGCTTCTATTGCACCAAGTCCATTTGGATGTGGTTGTGTCATATGGTGTGCATCTGAACTATATCCAACACCTAAAATTTCTATTGAACTATCTTGTTTTTTATCTTGTAAAAATAAAATACCAAAACCTTCCGCTACATTCATACCTTCTCTATTTTTATCAAAAGGAGTACAAGGTTTTGAAGATAAAACACTTAAAGCAGAAAATCCACAAACAGTTGTATATGATAAATCATCAATTCCAACAACTAAAACATTTTTATATATACCTTTTTGTATTACCTCTTTTGCATAACCTAATGCATTTGCACTTGAAGTACAAGCAGTTGAAAAAGATATATCATCATAAAAAGTAAACTGTTTTTTTAAAAAATATGCTATTGAATCTATTGGATGTTTTTTATAATCTATATTTTTATAGTTTTTATCTTTAAAATATAAATTTTCAGTTTCACTCATTCCTCCAACGCTTGAACCTACAACCAAAAGAGTATCTTGAAAATCTTTTAAATTTAAATTTTTCAATAGTTCTTTCAATCTTTCAAGCAATATATCATTTAAAGATTTATCTTTTTTTATCTTTCCAATAGCTACAACTCTATCTTTTACATAATTTGTATCTAAAGTTATAGTATCTTTTTTCTCACAAATTGAAGAGAAAAGCTCATTAGCATTATCTCCTGCACAAGAGATAGTGTCAAAATAGTTTACAAAAACTCTATTTTTAAAATTCATTAATTTTGGCTCTCACTCATCTCAACAAGCGCATCAATTCTTTGCTTTGTATTTTTTACAAAATAGTTATTTTCATCCCAAACATAGCCTGAAAGTATTGAAGCAATAGATTGTTTTATCTGTTTAGATTTGTTTTTAGCATAAAAAATTTTTCTTAGTTTTCCACTATACCAAGCATATACAAACTCTCTAAAGACATTTATACCCATCATCATATAATCTTCATAATCTTTTTGCCAATCTACTTCTTGCCCATTTAATTCATCAATAATCAAAGATGCAACTCTTGAAGATGACTCCAATGCCAATGTAACACCTGAAGAGAAAACAGGATCTAAAAACTCTGTAGCATTTCCACTCATTGCAAAACCTTTCCCATACATCTTTTTAATAGATGCTGAGTAACCATTTATAATTCTTACAGGTGCCACTTGTTTTGCATTTTTATATTTTTCTTTTAAATATTTATGACTATTTATAGCTTTTAACAAAAACTCCTCTTTTGAAAGTCCTGTATCTAAGAAATAGTTCTCTTCACAAACTATACCAATAGAAGTTACTCCATCGCTAAAAGGAATTCCCCAAAACCAAGCTTTATTATCATCGTGTATAACAATATCTATAAAACCTTCATTCTCTTTATCTCTTCTTGTTTCGCCTGTCATTCTTGTTAAAATTGCATTTCTTAGTTTTAAATCAGATGGCTCATCAAGATTTAAAAGTTGTGGTAAAACTCTTCCATATCCAGAAGCATCTAAAACAAATCTTGCTTTAAAACTACTTTTTACTCCATCTTCATTTTGTGCGTATATAATATTTTTTTCATTATCATAATCTATAACTTCAACTTTATGTCTTACATCAGCTCCTAGTTTAATTGCTGTTTGAAGTAAAACATTGTCAAACTCTTCTCTTTTTACTTGAAAACTTGTATTGCATTTTTGACCTAAATTATCTCTAAAATCAATTATCTCTTCGATTTTATTCTCATCAATAAAAATTGCTCCTGGTTTTAACATAAAACCTTGCTCTTTTATAACATCTAATATTCCAATACTCTCTAAAACTTCATTACATTTTGGAAGAAGTGACTCACCTATTACAAATCTTGGAAACTCTAATTTTTCCAAAATTGTTACACTAAACCCAGCTTTTAAAAGTTTACAAGCAGCAATAGAACCACTAGGTCCTCCCCCAATTATAAGTACATCACAATTTTCTTCCATGACAACTTCTTATTTTAAATTTTCATTTATATAGTTTAATAAATTTTGAACTGATGAAAAAATAGTCTTATAATCAGCACTATTACTAATTTTTACTCCATACTCTTTTTCAATAATTAAAACTAACTCTATTGAATCAACAGAGTCTAAACCAATCCCATCTTCTCCAAACAAAGCTGAATTGTTATCTATATCATCAACTGTTATATCTTCTAGCTTTAAACCATCAATTAACACTTGCTTAAAATTATCTATTGAAATTGCCATATTTTCTATTCCCTTATATAAAAATTAAGGGATTATTATATCTATATTACTCTTAAGCTTTAAAAAAATAATATTAAGAGAATTTATTATATAATCACTACCAAAAATTTATCCTAGGTACATTATATTTTGAAAAATCTATTTAAAATTTTAGAGATAACAAAAAAAGAGAGTGAAAAAGAGATAACAATTTTATTAACAAATAAAAGTCATCCTTTTTTTAAAGCTCATTTCCCAAAAAATGAGATTTTGGCTGGATTTTTACAAATAGATATTATTGCAGATGTTTTAAAACATAGTGTTAAAAAGATAAATAAGGCAAAATTTTTATCTATAATAAAACCAGATGATATTATTAAATATTGTATTAGTTCAAAAGATAATATATCATATAAAATTATTATTAAAAACAAAGAAAATAAGAAAATTAGTGAGTTTAGTTATGAAATATAAAGATATTATAGTTATTGTCCCTACCTTAAACAATGATTTAACAATTCAAAATGTTGTGGATGATATTTTATCTTTTGGATATAAAGTTATTGTAATTGATGATGGGTACACAAATCCTGTATTAAATTTTTTAAAACAAAATGATAATGTAACTATAATTAGACATGAAAAAAATAGAGGTAAAGGTGAAGCTATTTTAAGTGGAGCTAAAAAAGCAAAAGAGTTAGGTTATGAATATTTTGCTAGTTTAGATGGTGATGGACAACATATGGCAAGTGAAATAAAAAAGCTTCAAAATACAATTTCAAAAGAGAATCAAATAATTATTGGTGCTAGAAATTTTGATATTGCAAATGTTCCAAATGGCTCAAAATTTGGAAGATGGTTTAGTAATTTCTGGGCTTGTTGGGATACTGGATATAAAATAACTGACTCTTTATCTGGATTTAGAATTTATCCTATTTCAATATTAGACCTTCCATACAAAACTTCAAAATTTGATTGGGAAATGGAAGTTTTAGTAAGACACGCATGGGCTGGAAATGAGATAGTTGAAACAGTTATAGAGTGCTACTATCCAAAAGCCGAAGAGAGAGTTAGCCATTTTAGAAAATTTGAAGATACTATGGCTATTGTTTGGGTTCATGTACAAATGCTTCCAATAAAGTGGACAAATATGTTTTTAAATCTATTTAGAAGAAAAAATAAGTAATGGCTACTATTCAAAGAGGAAGTGGATGGAGTATAAAATTAGTTTTTACTCTTTATAAATTTTTTGGTTATAAATTTACATACTACCTGATGTATCCTGTAACATTTTTCTATTTTATTTTTGCAAGTAATGTTTATAAATCTTTAAAAATATATTATGAAAAATTAAATGTTCCATTTACAAAAAAAATCTATTACAATCATCTTTTTATGTTTGCTATGTGCATGGTAGATAGATTTATCTCAAAATATGATTGTGCTTCTTATACTTACACTTATGAAAATAAAGATTTTATAAAAGAAAAAGTTGATAGTGGTTCTATTTTACTTCTTTCACACTTTGGAGGATGGTCATCTTCTACTTGTAATACATTAAGCAATAATATTATTAATGTTGTGATGAAAGAGGTTATTTTAAATAGTATTAAACAAATTGAGAATTCTATTAATAATCCTTTAAAAAATGTTAGAGTAATTGACCAATCTTTAAATCCAATCGAGGTCTCTATAAAAATAGCAAATGCAATTTCTAATAAAGAGTGTGTAGCTTTTATGGCAGATAGAGCAGTAGATCCAAGATTTACACAAAAAGTAGAGTTTTTAGGGGAATTAGCCTCTTTTAATACAAATCCATTTAAAGTTGCATATAAAACAAAGACTCCTTTAACTCTATTTTTCATAGTTCATAAAGATTTACAAAACTACTATGTTCATAGTAAAGAGATAAAAATGGATTTTTCATTAGATGAAAATAGTGCTGTTACAAACTCTTTAAATGAGTATGTAAAAGATTTTGAAGCAATTGTGAAAAAATATCCAAATCAGTGGTTTAATTTATATAATTTTTGGGAAAGGTAATTAAAATTGATAATAGATGAAAGATATATAACTCTAAGTGAGATTATAAATAGTGATAAAATAGAGATTTCAAATGATAAAAAGTTTATAGACCATATAAATGAAACTCATAATTTTTTAATAAATGAGATAAAAGATGGTAAACCAATTTATGGTATTACAACAGGATATGGAGCTAGTGGTAAAAACTATGTAAGCTATGAAGATAGTAAGATTTTACAAACAAATCTTTTCAGATTTCATGGATGTGGTGTAGGAAAAAAACTATCTTATAAAGTTTGTAAATATGCACTAATTGCTAGAACTATCTCTTTAAGTAAAGCAAAATCTGGAGTTAGCATTGAACTTCTTAAAAGACTTGAGATGCTAATACAAAAAGATATTATTCCTGTTATTCCATCTCAAGGTTCTGTTGGAGCAAGTGGTGATTTAACACCACTTTCATATATAGCTGCTGCAGTTGCTGGTGAGAGAGAAGTTTATTATAAAGGTGAGATAAAAGATGTAATGGAAGTTTATAAAGAGCTAAATATTACACCTTATACTTTTAAGCCAAAAGAGGCTCTTGCAATCATGAATGGAACAACGATAATGAGTGCAATTGCACTAGCAGCTATTGAAGAGTTTGAAACAATTTTAGACTCTATGGAATCATTTGTTGCAGGTATGTTTGAAGTTTTATTAGGAGATGATACACCAGTTGCTGATTTTGTGCATCTTTCAAAACCTTTTAGTGGACAAATCCAAAGTGCAAAAAATATAAAAAGAAAAATAGAAGGCTCAAAATTAACTCATGGAAGAGATGATAGATATGATAAATTTTTTGCTGATAATGATTTAAATATTCAAGATAACTACTCAATGAGATGTGCTCCTCAGGTTTTAGGAGTAATTAGAGACAACCTTGAAATTTCTAAAAATTGGGTAGAACAAGAGATTAACTCTGTAAATGACAACCCTTTAATTGATGGTGAAAATAAAAAAATATACACTTCTGGAAACTTTTATGGTGGTTATGTAGCTCACGCAATGGATACACTAAAAATTTGTGCTGGAAATTTAGCTGATTTACTAGATAAAGAGTTTGCACTTTTAGTTGATCATAAATTCAATCGTGGTTTAGGTGAAAATTTAAAACTATCACATGAGCCTTTTTATCATGGTTTTAAAGCTATGCAAATAACTCTTAGTTCACTTAGTGCAGATGTTATGAAAAATACAACTGCTGCTTCAATATTCTCAAGACCAACAGAATCTCTAAACCAAGATAAAGTCTCTATGGGAACAACAGCTGCAAATGATTTTTCTAAAATGATTCCAGACCTTTATAATATGCTTTCTGTTGCATTTATAGGAATGGCTCAAGCTGTTGATATAAGAGGAAAAGATTTAGTTTCACCACATCTTACAAATATTTACGAAAATATTAGAAAAGATGTAAAACCTTTATATGAAGATAGAAGAATGGATTTTGATATTGAAAAAATTTATACTCTAATTGAAATGAAGAAGTTTATATAGATGAAAAAAGTATTAGTTACAGGTGCTACTGGAAGTATTGGCGAAGAGATTGTAAAAGAGTATGCAAAAAATGGTTTTTTTGTATATATTCACTACAATAGTAACCATCAAAAAGCTCAAAATTTACTAGAAGAGATAGATAACAAAGGTGAGCTTATCTCTTTTGATATCAAAGATAAAGAGTCTATAAAAAATAGTTTAGAAAATCTTGATGTTGATGTTTTAATAAATAATGCTGGAATAATAAAAGATAATCTCTTTTTCTTCATGAGTGATGATGAGTGGGAAGATGTAATAAACACAAATTTAAATGGTAATTTTTATATTACAAAAATCATTTCTAAAAATATGATGATGAATAAAAAAGGAAGTATTGTAAATATTGCATCTATTTCTGGAGTTAGTGGAAATGCTGGTCAAGCAAACTATAGTGCAAGTAAAGGTGCAATTATAGCTCTTACAAAAACTTTATGTCTTGAGCTTGGTCGTTATAATATTAGAGTAAATGCTCTTGCTCCTGCAATAATAGAGTCAGAAATGACAAAAGATATTCCAAATCTAAAAGAGATGAAAAAAGCAATTCCTCTAGGAAGATTTGGAACAGCCAATGAAGTAGCAAAGTGTGCATACTTCATAGGAGTTGATGCAACTTATATTAGCGGTGAGGTTTTAAATATTAGTGGTGGTATGATTAGATAAAATGAATTTAATCATATCTTTAATCTATGCTCCCATAGTACTTTTTTCTTTAAAATATTTTGATATAAAAACAGCATCTATTTATATTTTTATCTTCTCATTTTTTTGGTTTTTATTAAATATGAAAAAAGGTTTAAAAGAGTATGGGTTTTCGATTCTTTATATGATTTTTGCTCTAGTAGCATTCTTTGTAGAAAATAGCCTATTTCTTAAAATTACACCATCTATACTTGCATTTATAGTTACTGCATTTGTTTTATACTCATATCTTTCAAAAAGTTCTTTTGTGATTTATTATATTGAGAAGTTCAAAAAAAATTTAAGCATAGAAGATAAGATTTATCTTCAAAACTCAACTCTATTTTGGTTTTTTGTGGCTCTTACAAATTTATTATTACACATTTTTATTTTATACTACAATGATATTGTGATTTGGACTATATACTCAAGTTTTGCTTGGTATTTTGTTTTTATTTTTGGTTTGATTATCCAAATAATTCATAAAAAACTATTCTTTAAAAAGGAAAACTATGCTTAAGATTTTTATATTTTTATCTATTTTTATTTTAAATGTTTTTGCACAAACTATAACTTTTAAAGAGGAAAAATTCTTAAATGCTTTACAAACAAGTGTTTATAAAGATGGGAAAATAGATTTTAAAAAAGATTATATAGAGGTTTCATATAAAAACCTAAGTACATCTTACATTTTTTTTGATGACCATTTTATCTCAAAAGATAATCAAACAGAACAAAAATTAAACTATGAAGATAGAGTTGAATTAAACCTATTTTATAAATTAATAAATTTTATTTATAAAGATAAAAAAGATGGAATTGAAGAGTTTTTTAAACTACAAGAGATTGAAAATAAAATGGTATTAATACCAAATGAATATATATCAAACTCTATTTCAAAAATTGAGTTTAAAAAAGTTTCAAATAAACTAGAGTTTTTAAAAATATATTTCAAAAATGAGGATTATATACAAATTGTTCAAAATTAAAAACTACTTCTCTTTATTAATATTTGCTTTTGTATTAGCTTTAGTTTTTGCTTTTAACTCTTTTAAAACTATATCTACAAATTTAGAAGCCGTAGTTTCTAATAGTGAAAAAAAAGAGCTTTTAAAAAAATTCAATGAGTTTAAAATTAGCAAAAAACTATTTTTATATGTTGATAATTTAGATGATAAATCTTTAAATAAAATAAAAGATATTGAAAATAAACTTTTAGAAATTTCAACTCTAACTTTAGAGAAACAAAAAAACAACGAAGCTTTAAATGAGTATAAAAAAAAGTATTTTTTATACCAAAATAGTTTGAATTTGGAAAAACTTATTAACTTAAGCAACTTAAATATAGAAAAAGAATTAGAAAATTTAAAATCAAATCTTTTAAACTCACAATTTGGATATTTTGTAAATAGCAACGACCCATTTTCTATTTTCAAAAAAGAGCAAGAAGAGAGTAATTTTTTTATAAAAAACAACCATTTAGCAGTTAAAGACAAAGGTTATTTTTCTATCTTTTCAATTTCAAGTAGTGTAAACTCTATTGATGATTATGAAAATTTATACAATGAAATATCAAATATAACAAAAGATGATAAAGATATAAAAATATTCTCTTCAATATTCTATTTTGTAGAGAACTCTAAAATAATTAAAGATGATGTAAATAAGATAATCTATCTTGCAACTTTTATTCTTGTTCTTCTTTATTTGATTATTTTAAGAGATTTAAAACTTCTTTTTAATGCTTTATTAACACTTAGTTCTTCAATTCTTTTTGCACTATTGGTTTGTTCTTTTATCTTTCCTGAAATAAGTATATTTGTGCTTGTTTTTGGAATATCTATATCGACTGTTGCTATTGATTATATGTTTCATCACTATGTTCATAAAGAGTATGAAGGAGCATTTAAGTTTAATAAAGATGTATTTTTAGGGATGCTTACAACTATTACAGCATTTTTTATACTCTCATTTATCTCTTTTAATTTGATTAAACAATTAAGTCTATTTACATTTTTTACGCTTCTTTTTTCATACATTCAATTTGCTTTTATATATCAAAAAATTGGATTTGAATATAAAGAAAACAATTTTTTCAATATCAAAACTATAAACAATATCTCTCCTAAATACATATTACTTTTTACTATTATTGCCCTACTTTTAGCTATTTATAACTTTAAATTTGACTCAAATTTAAAAAACTTAGATGTTGAAAACAAAAAATTAAACTCTTTACAAGAGTTTTTTAATAAAGATATAGCAAAAAATGACAAAGTTCCTTTTTTAATAAAAGCAAAAACTATTGATGAATTAATACAAAACTCTAAAACTTTAAAAGAGAAATTTCCATCTAGTGTAGCTCCTTTATCAACTCTTATAAGTAAAGATGAGTTTTTAAAAAAACAAGAGCTTTTAAAAAATCAAAAAATATCTGAGATAAATTCTAAATTAGAAGATAAAGCAAAAGAGTTTGGTTTTAAAGATGGATACTTTAAAGACTCTTACAAAATTTCACAAAAAGAGCCAAACTATACTTTAGAATATCTTCAAAAATTAGATTTTGAAATTCTAAAGTTTGAAAACTCATTTATTTCATATGTAAATGTATCAAAAGATGATATATCACTTCTAAATAATTTTGATTTTGTTATAAACTTAAGTCTTAAATCTATGTTTGAAGATGAGTTAATTAAAATAGAAAAAGAGTTAATATTTTATGGGGCTTTATCAATATTTTTTATAATATCAATTATTTCAATAAGTTACAGAAAAAATATTCTAATATATCTAGCATTTCTATTTTTCCCATTTTCTATGATTTTATCATTAACACTATTTATAGAATTAAACATTTTACATATTTTTATTCTTTTTATTATATTATCCATCTCAATTGATTATGGAATTTATATAAGTTCATACAAAAAAGATAAAAATACCAACAAAGCAATATTTTATTCAATTCTTACAACATTTGCAGGATTTGGAGTTTTAATTTTTTCTAGTATTAATGCTCTTTTCTCAATAGGAATTTCAGCAACTATTGGTGTTTTATCAATTTTATTTTTATTAATATTTTTAAAAAAGGAAAAATGTGCATCTAATAATCTATAATGATGATAAAACAATTAGCAAACATAAAATATCAAAAGAGCTATTTTTTGATAAAAACTTGCAAAATTGCGTTTCATATATAGCAAGTTCAAGTAAAGAACAAAATGCACTAAAAATTTTTAAATCACACTTTAGTGATGCAAAATCAATACTATTTGATGACTCAAATAAGATTTTACAAAATGAGTTAGAAAAATTAAATATTCCAAAGTTTTCAGATCTTAAAAATAAAATTAAAGCTTCAGAAAATATTTTTGATAAATATAACTTCTCTTTTTTATATTACACTTCAGGAAGCACAGGATTTCCAACAGCTGCTTTAAAAACAAAAGAGAATATTAGTAGTGAGATAGATGATTTAACAACTCTTTTAAGTAGCTACACTATCAAAAAAGTTATAGTTACCGTACCATTTATACATATTTATGGCTCGCTATTTGGACTGTTTTATCCTCTACATAACAATATTGATATAGTTTTAAAAGAGCATTTTTTACCAAATGATTTATTAGATTTAATTGATGATTACTCTTTAGTAATTACAACTCCTCTATATATAAAGGCTTTAAATAAAATAAGTTCAAAAAAAGACTTAAAAAAATCTATTTTTATAAGCTCAACAGCTCCTTTAATGAGTGAAGATGCAAAAGAGTTTAAAGATAAATTTAACTCAAATATTATTCAAATCTTTGGTTCAACTGAAACTGGTGGGATTGCTTATAAACAAAATGATGAAGAGTTATGGACACCATTAAAAAGTGTGAAAATTTCTACAAATAAAAACAGTGAATTAAAAGTAAACTCTCCTTATGTATCAAATATAATATATGAAAAAGAGTTTAAACAAACAAATTATGATATACAAACTTTTGATTATATAGAACTTTTAAATAATAAATTTAAACTTATTGGAAGAAGTTCTCAAATACTAAAAATTGCAGGCAAAAGATACTCTACAGTTCAAATAGAAAATATCCTAGAAAAAGAAGAAGATATATCTAGAGCATTAGTTTTAGTAAATAGTAATAATAATTCATTAAGAGGTGAGATTTTAGATATTACTTTGGAAACAAAAAAAGATTTTACAACAAAAGATATTCAAAATATTTTGAAAAAAGAGCTTTCAAATCTAAAATTTTCTATAAATTTAAAACTAGTTGATAAGATAAAAACGTCATCAACTGGTAAAAAGCTAGCGATACAATAAAATGTCAATTATTATAAAAAATCTAAACAAATCATATAAAGATACAAAAATCTTAGAAAATCTAAATTTAGAGATAAAAAGTGGCTCTATTTTTGGACTTTTAGGACCAAATGGAGCTGGAAAAACAACTTTAGTATCTATTTTAAATAGTTTGATAAAAAAAGATAGTGGTGAAGTTTTTATATATGATTATAATTTAGATAGTGAATTAAATAAAATAAAAGCTATTTCATCTTTTGTTCCTCAAACCTATGCTTTTTATCCAAATCTAACAGTTTATGAAAACTTAGAGTTTTTTGGTTCTTTATATGGATTAAAACAAAATAGATTAAAAGATAAAATAGAAAATGCCATAAGTGCTTGTGCCTTGGAAAAATATATAGATAAAAGAGCTTTAACTTTTAGTGGTGGTGTAAAAAGAAGGCTAAATATTGCTATTGGACTTTTAAATTCTCCAAAGATTTTATATCTTGATGAACCAACAGTTGGAATTGACCCACACTCAAGAAGATATATTTTGGAGATAATAAAAGATATAAATAAAAATAGTGATACAACAATTTTTTATACATCTCATTATATGGATGAAATTGAATTTTTATGTGAAGAAGTAGCTATTTTAGAAAACAAAAATATAGTTTTAAAAGATAGTATAAAAAATTTAAAACAAAACAACAATTTAACTCTTGAAGAGTTATTTTTAAATATTACAAAAAAGAGTTTAAGAGATTAATGTTTTACTATATTTTAAAAAAAGAGTTTAAACTAATTTTTAGAGATATTCATGCTTTATTAGTTCTATTTTTAATGCCATCAATATTTATTTTAATTATGTCTTTAGCTCTTAAAAATACATATTCACAAAATATTGAATCAAAGTTAAAAGTTGCAATTATTAGCCAAAACAGTAAAGATATAGATCTTTTAATAGAAGAGTTAAATAAAAATCCTTACTTTGAAGCTAAAATCGAAAATAGCACTTCAAATAAAGATTTAATTTATGAATTAAAATATGATTTTGCTATTAAACTTGATTCAGATTTTAAAAATCAGATAAATAAAAATAGCAAAGATTTTTTTATAGAAATATTTAGCAAACCAAATATCAAATATGAGTTTTATACAATTTTAAAAAATGAGATTGTTAAAAATATTTCAAAATCAATAACAAAAGATTTTTTTATAAATTCAAAAATTGATGCAAAAAATCTTGATAATCTTGATAATTTAATATCAAATCAATATATCTTTAAAAATGAAAAAGATAGCTCTATTATAAACTCAGTACAACAAAGTGTTCCTGCTTGGTTAATTTTTTCTATGTTTTTTATACTTATTCCAATTTCAAATACATTTATAAATGAGAAAAATTTTGGAACAATTCAAAGAATAAAAAGTATAAATATCCCACTTTATACTTTGCTTTTAGGGAAAATTTTGCCATATTTTATAATCAATCAAATACAACTAATCTTTATGATTTTAATTGGAATTTATATTGTTCCTTTATTTGGTGGTGACTCTTTAAAAATAGAAGGAAGCTATTTTTTAATTATTCTAATATCTTTTGCCATATCTTTTGCAGCTATTAGTTTTGCACTTTTAATTGCAAATATTAGCAAAACAACTGAAGAAGCTACATCAATTGGAGGGGTTATAAATATTATTTTTGCAGCAATTGCTGGAATAATGGTTCCTAAATTTGTTATGCCACAATTTATGCAAGATTTAAGTCTATTTTCTCCAATGTCTTGGGGACTTGAAAGTTTCATAGAAATTTTAGTTAATAATGGAAGTTTTAGTGATATAAAATCATATTTGTTATACTTAGTAATTTTTGGTACAATGTGCCTCATTTTTGCAAATTTTATACTAAATAAAGGAAAAAATTAATGTCAGATTTAAAATATGAATTAAAAAAACTAATCATAGAAGAGTGTGAAAAAGATTGTCAAATAGAAGATATAAAAGATGATGAGCCACTTTTTGGACCTGATTCTATTTTAGAACTAGACTCTATGGATGCTTTACAAATATCTATGGCAATTCATAAAAAATATGGTTTAAAAACGACAGATAGCAAGGAATTAAGAAAAATAATGGAATCAATAAACACTATGGAAGAGTATTTAAGAAAAAATGCATAAAGTTTTCATCACTGGCTCTTCAATAATTTGTGCTTTGGGAAATAATAAAAAAGAATCTATAAATAAACTTAAAAATATTAATAATAAAAACTATAAAGAGTACCTAAAAGAGAACTTTGAAGATATAAACTATTATAAAATAAAACAAAATTTTAAAACTCAAAAAGAGAAATTTTTCTCTATTTTAGAAAAAACTATTTTAGATGCTATAAATGATGCAAAACTATCAAAAGAAGATAGAGAAAATTTGCATATTTATTTAAGTTCAACATCTATGAATATCTCTTTAATTGAAGAGAGTTTTTCAACAACAAATAGTATTCACGCTATTAATTTTGAAGAGATTTCAAACTTTGTAGAAAATATTATATCTTCAAAATATCCTTGCGTGTTTATTCAAACAGCTTGTACATCTAGTGCAAATGCAATTATAAAAGCTAGTAATGAGATAAAAAATGAAGATATACAAAAAGCTATAATAATTGGTTTTGAATTTTTTAATCAATCAACTTATAAGGGATTTGAATCTTTAATGCTACTTAGTTCTAGTGGCGAGTATAAACCATTTGATAAAGATAGTGATGGTTTGATTTTAGGAGAAGCTTGTAGTTGTGTAATCTTAGAAAATCATAAAAAAGCAGATGATGATTTTGAAATAGTTTCATATTCAAATAGTTTTGATAATTACTCAATAACTAGTTCAAATCCCGATGCAATAGCAACTTTTAATTGTTTAAATCAAGCTTTACAAAATGCTAATTTAGAAATTAGTGATTTAACTTGCCTAAAAGCTCATGCGACAGGAAGTGAAAATTCAAATCTTTCAGAGGTAAATGCAATAAACAATCTATTTAAGCATCATAAAAATAGTTGTGATGTTGTAGTTTTAAAACCATATATTGGTCATACATTGGGTTCTTGTGGTACAAATGAAATAATTCTTTTATGTGAAAGTATAAAAAGTGGAACTTTGCCAAAAACAATAAATTTTAAAAATGGGTATGAAAATATAGATTTTAAACCTCTTTTAGAAGATAAAGTTGTAAATGGTGCAAATATTTTATTTCATTTTGTTGGATTTGGTGGAAGTAATGCTTCACTTGTTTTATCAAATAAAAGGTCTTAAATGTATATAAAATATTTTTTTAAACATGAAACTCCTTCAAAAAGTGAAAAAGATTATAAAGCACTTTTAAAAGAGATTACGACTCTTGATGTAAGAAAAATATCAAAACTTAACCTACTTGCTATTTATGGTGCAATTAAAACTTTGAAAGATAAAGAACATAAAAAAGATTTAAGTCTATATGCTGCATCAAATTTTGCTTGTATTCAAGAAACTTACAAAATATTGCAAGAGTTAAAATCCGAAAATCCAGTTATGCCTTTTGATTTTTTGAATATAAATACAAATAATATGGGTTTTTATATAAGTAAAGCTTTAAATACTATGGGAAATAACTACACTATATCATCAGATTATCTATCTTTTGAAAAAACTCTATATACAATATTTTTAGAGTATAAAAATAGAGTTAATAGTAGTTTTTTAGTAGGAGAAGTTGATAGTTCTTTAGAAAATCTTCCATATTTAGGAGATTTATATGCTTTTGAAAAAAATATCTCAAATGATATTTCATCATGGATATATTTTGATGATATTTCAAATAACTCTATAGCAAAATTAGAATTTGTAAAATATTTTTACTCAATAGATGATTTAAATAATTTCTTAAAAGCTAAAAAATATGATGCAATATCTTTAAATAGTTTTGCAACAAAATTTAAAGATGAGTTAAATATAGATAACTCTTTAATTAAAACTTATCAAAACTTTTTTAGTTCTTCAAATATTATAAATCTTTTAAATGATGAATTTAAAAACTCAATATTTATTAGTTTAGATAATAAAAAAAGAGCTTACTTATTCTATTTTACTAAATAGTTTTTAAAATCCCAAAAGCCTCTTCTTCGTATTTAGAGGCTTTTATTAAAATATCTGATATCTCTTTGGGCTCAAATCTATCTATTTTCTTTGCACTCTCCACACATTTTAAAGCAAACTCTCTTAGGGTATCTCCTGAAAGTAAAATCAGTTCACTAGCTTTTTCAAGTTTATTAACATCAAGATTGTAAGTTTTTGCCTCTTTTAAAAATGCTGAATACAAATACCTAAAACCTCCACCACCTGTTCCTATCTCTTCTTGCATTCTTACAATATGTGTTAAATAGTTTTTTATATATCTCTCATCTTTATTTTTAAGTTTTTCTATAGACTTTGCTAGTTTTCTCATACCTTTAACTCCAGCATACGGGAAAGGGGTAAGCATAGCTTTTGCGTTTTTTCTTATAGATTTTTTTAAAATATTATCAAAATCAATCTGCTTTGGAATATTTAAAACATAATACATAAAACCTTTTGGAGCAAAAACTCCTTTAGCAAATCTAGCTTTTATCAAATCTTTTTGTGAACACTCTACAACATCTTCAAAAACAGGATCTGAAATTTTATAATTCTTACCAACTTTTGCATAAACCAAAAGATTATGTGCATTAAAATGAAATCTCATATTTTCTGGCATATATGGAAGATAAAAAACAGAAGTTTGAAGACCTACTATTTTCCCATCTTCTATTGCCAAATCTAATTCTATATTAGCTTCCAGCATATTTTTAAAACTTTTTTTGAAAATCTTAACACCTAAAACTTTCTCAATACTATTTATAATATTTTTTGGAATTGCTCTATATGCAATTAGTGGCATATTATTTACTTTTATAATTGGAAAAAAAGCAAAAGTAAGAGTACTAGTAAGACCAAAAACCATAGGTTCGCTTAGCTTCAATCCAGAATTTGTAAGCATAGAAGATATAACTCCACTTTCACAATGTGCAAATTGTGAGTGTTTAAAATTATTATTCATAGTTAAACTCTTTTAGCTCTTTTAGACTAATATCAAAAAGATTTGAATATTTTTTTAAAATTTCATCATTTAGTTTGTTAAAATGTTTCATTTTTAAATGTCTTTTTACTCTAAAACTAAACATTCCTACACCACTACATAATGTTGGTAAATCCATTCTATTTTTATACATAAAATATTTTATAGGAGAAGATACACCTTGTTTAATCTCTTCTAAGCACTCTAGTTCTAAAACTTTATACTCATTTACAGCTGTTAATGTTGCAAACTCCTCAGCACTACTTCCATAATTTACTCTACTAAACTCTCCACTATTATTTTTTGCATACATAACTTTTTGTTGTCCATTTAGTGTAGAGTTCTCTTCTTGAGGAATATAATTATTCACTATACAACTTCAAGTGAAAAAAATGCAGTAGAAAATCTTCCACTTTCAGGAACATAACATAGAATTTTTTCACCTTTTTTTAATTTTCCACTATTAAATAACTCTTCTAAAATTATATAAATTGATGCACTTCCTGTATTTCCAAAATTTGTAAGATTTGTAAACCATTTTTCATAAGGGATTTCAAAATTAACTTTTTTTAACCCTTCATACAGTTTATCTCTAAAATATAAAGATGAGTAGTGAGGTAAAAAATAGTTATAATCACTAGCTTTTATATCTCTCTTTTTTATAATCTCTTGAAGTGGTTTTACGACTGTATATTCAACTATATTTTCATTTAAAAGTTTTACATCTTGTCTTACACTTAAAAGTGATTTTTCCATAACTTCATTTTGATCAAATGCTCTCCAAGACTTTATTTTACTATCTTCTAAAATCTCTAATCCACTATACATACAAACTGGCATTTCTCCAGCATAAGATAAAATATCTATAAACTCTATTTTTAATGAAATCTTATCTTTATTTGGTTTATCCTGTAAAAGCATAGCACCAGCACCATCTGATAACATCCATCTTAAAAAATCTTTTTCAAAAGCAATATTTGGATTTGTTTCCAACTCTTCAAGGCATTTTGACTCTTCCTCAAAATTTCTAGCACTTAATATTGGAGATGATGCTTCAGAACCTGTAGATACTCCACATAAAATCTCTTTTGATTTAATAGCTAAATATATATATTTAAGAGCATTTACTCCACTAAGACATATTCCTGAAGCTGAAATTGTCTCTATTGGTTTTAATTTTAACTCACCTTGAACCATCAAACTATGTCCTGGCATAAGTTGGTCAGGAGAAGTTGTACCACAAGCAAGAACTTCAATATCATCAAGAGAAAAACTAATATTTTGAAGCTTTTTTATAGCATTACTACAAAGTTCTGCATTTGTAAAAAGCTGCTTTTGAGTACCCTTTTCTAATACATAAAATCTTCTTTTAATTCCATTACTTCTTAAAACAATATTTTTTGCTTTTGATTTTTTACCACCAATATATCCCAAATAATCCTCAATCTCATCATTAAAAACAGGTTCATTTGGCATAAATTTTTCAATTGCATTTATATAAACATCAACCACTATAAAAACTCCTTCATTCTAAAATCTTTGCTTCCACTTGGTAATTCATAAAACTCTTTTTCTTTTAAAACACTATTCTTGTTTAATTTTCTTAATATAGTTTGAACTATCATATTTATAGGCACTACAGTTAAAATCATTAAAATTAAAAATACCAAATATATCATTACAGCTACTCTTCTTTTTTTATCGCCAAAATTACCAATTTTTCGTATTAATTTTCCCCAAATTAGAAAACTCTTATTTCCTATTTTTTCACTTTTAATTAATTTAATATCAACCTCAACAGCTTTTAAACCTTGTAAAAGACTCTTCTTTTCTATTTCTTTATTTTGCTCTAAAGCTTGAACTAATGCTTTCCCAAATCTTTGAGATTTCATAATATCTTTTTCATCTATTCCAGCACTTGTTAATCCTAAAAAACTATCTTTTTTTCCTGTTAACATCCATCTAGGAGTTGTTATAAATGTCTCTAAAGAGCTTCCTTTATCAATCAAAACTACATTGTCAATTAAAGTAGCCTCTAACTCTTTTAAAAGAACTTTTACTTTTTCTTGAGCCATTATCCACATATTTCTACAAGCAATTAATGTAATAACTGGTTTATCTTTAAATTTCTTCTTAGCATACGAGCTTTTTAAAAAACTACTTATAGGAATAGATGGAGATAAAAACCAAACTGTATAAGCTAAAATGATTAAATCAAAGTCATCTTCATCATCTTCTATATCTTGTAATTCACAAGGAACCATATATACAGACTCAGGAAAAGTATCCATAAAAGTCATAAAATCCCATGGAAAAGGATATTTATTTTTAGGTTTTATATTTTTAAATATTAACTGAAAATTTTCATTTCCTAAAAAAGGTTTTGTAAAATTCTCAACTAAACTATTTAATTGTCCAGTTTGCGAATATGATAGCACTAAGATTTTTTTTTGATTCAAGTTATTACTTTTTATAAATTATTTTAAAAAAGAGCTATTAGCTCTTTTTTAATTTTGTTAGTCTTCTAAATTATTTAGTTGAACTCTAATAGCATTATTTAGATTTTGTACCCAACCATTATAGTTAGGGTGAATAGTCTGTTTAGCTGCATCATATTTTAAACCACTACTACTATTTTTATAGTTAATAGCATAAGAAGTTCTGTTATATGGAATTTCAACAGTAGCCGAATGCCCTCTTAAATTCAACTGTCCCTCAGCAAGCCCTGGCTTAACTTTTGTTATTATCCAACCTAATTGAGAACCAGCTGTTCTTATAGCTTTAAAAACTTGATCGTCAGTTGTACCTTTTTTAACACTTATGTCACTTGTAGGAACATTATATACAGTTGCTCCAGTTCTACAACCTGTAAGAATAAAAATGCCCACAAGACCTATCAACAATATTTTAAAAATATTAGTCATATTTTCCCCTTTTTTGTAAAATTAGGTTTTAATAATATCAAATTTTCTTTAAATTTATTATTATTTTTGTGTAAATAATCTATAGATTATCACTCTTAAGAAAAATAGTTCTTTAAATAATCATTTTTTAAAGAAATTCAGACTAATTTTAAAAATCTATAAAACTATAACTCTAATTTAGTTTTAACCTTGCATTCCAGAAGTAGAGTTTTGCTTTGTTTTACAAAAACTTTTTTTTGCAACTACTATCTCTTTTTGTCTCTCTTTTCTTAATGTATCTTTTTCAACAAATATCTTCTTTTTTGTAAAAGGGTCTAACTCTGTATAGTACATAACAGCTGAGTAAGTTCCAGGTGTTGGAGTGAAAACTTGTGCTTGTTCTGGATTTATCTTTAACTCATGAGTTGTAAACTGTTTAAGCTCATGCATATGGCTCTCTTTACACCCTGGATGAGCAGCTATTAGATAATATGTTAAAAACTGTTTTTTACCACTCTCTTTATTTAAATCATCAAACATCTTTTTAAACTCAATAAGTGATTGTTTACCTGGTTTTCCCATATGATGAAGCACTTCATCACTTGTATGTTCAGGAGCAATTTTCATTTGACCTGATATATGATGGTCAATTATCTCTTTTAAATACTCTTTTCCATGATTTTTATCAGCATCTATAAAATCGTATCTAATACCTGAAGCTATAAATGCTTTTTTAACTTTTGGAATAGCTCTTATATCTTTTAGAAGTTTTATGTTTCTGCTATGATCTACTTTCATTGTACGACATAGTCTATGAGCATCCACACATCTTTTATTATCTATACAAGTTCCCAGATTCATCTTCTTTTTGCACTCATAACCATACATATTTGCAGTTGGTCCTCCAACATCAGAGATTATTCCTTTAAAATCTTTTAGTGTTGTAAAATGTTTTGCTTCACTTAAAATATTTTCTTCACTTCTTGTTCTTATTGTTCTTCCTTGATGGGCTGCAATCGCACAATAGTTACACTCTCCCCAACATCCATGATGAGTCATAATTGAGAATTTTATAGTCTCTAATGCCTTTACTTTTCCATCTTTTGCATGATATGGATGTAAATCTCTTTGATATGGAAATGAGGCAATTTTATCCATCTCATTTTCTTCTAAATACCTACTTGGTGGATTTTGTATTAGAAATCTGCCATCTACTTCTTGGCAAAGACCTTTTGAATACATTGGGTCGTTATTATCATAAAAAGCTCTAAATAGATCAATATATTTCTCTTTATTCTCTAAACACTCTTTGTGTGAAGGTATTTGTAAATACTCTTTTACGGGCTCTTTTGATATATAACATAGTCCTGCAATAGTTCTTACATCTTTACCCTCTTTTAAATAAAGTCCTAAATCTATTATTGCTTGTTCACCCATTCCATAAATCATATAATCAGCTTTTGAATCAAATAAGATAGGTTTTCTAAGAGTGTTTGACCAATAATCATAGTGCGTAAGTCGTCTAAGACTTGCTTCTATTCCTCCCAAAACAATAGGCGCTGTATTTTTAAAATATCTTCTTATGAGATTTGTATATACTAAAGTTGCCCTATCTGGTCGCTTATTATTTTTTCCACCAGCAGTATAATCATCATCATTTCTAAACTTTTTTGTAGCAGTATAGTTTGAAACCATTGAATCAATACTTCCACCACTAACTCCCCAAAAAAGTTTTGGCTCCCCTAGTCGTTTTACATCAACATCACTATTAATATCTGGTTGCCCAATAATTCCAACTCTTAAACCAATATCTTCAAGGATTCTTCCAACAACAGCAATACCCATAAAAGGAGAGTCTATATAGGCATCTCCTGTTATTAAAACAACATCTAGTTCATCCCAACCTCGCTGTTTCATCTCATCTTTTGTTGTTGGTAAAAATCTATTTTGTTTATTCATAATTCTTCTTTTATCTATATTTATTAATATAATAGCTAAATATGTTTTATGATACTATTTTAGTAAATTTTACTAGGGGGATTAAGAAGATGAAAAAATTGTTAGCTTTAACTATGGCTTTTATGTTATTTTTTAGTGGGTGTTATCAAAAAGCAAAAGGAAGAGAATACTATGAAGTTTTTGATGAAAAAATAGTTGCATTTGCTATGAAAGAAGATGATAAATCTTTTATTATTTTAGGAGAAAAGTATAGTTATGTTTTTAAGCCTGATAAAACGCTTGAATATCTAATCCAAAATCTTAATGAAGCTTATAAGTTTGATATAGAAAATGGAGGTTATACTATACTATCTGATGAGAAAAATGTAGTTGCAGGTTTTAAAGTTATTATTGATGAAGAAAATTCATCAAAAGAGCTTCTATCTTGGGCTAAAAAAAATGGTGCTTATAAACCCAAAATAGAAGGTATGGAAAAATATCTTTTTATAAATATGTATATGGAAGGTAAACTATATTTACCAAATGAAGAATTAAATAAATCTGTACCAAAACTAGATAAAGAATTCAAAATAAAAGTTAAAAAAGAAAGGTTTGTAGATACAGATAGAACAGAATTAACGAAGTTAGGAAATTTTGGTGCTATGATGGTGTTTATTCCTATATTTCTTATTTTAGAGGTAGTTGACTAAATCAGTTAGTAGATAGCTAATCTTAGCTATCTACACTTTTTCTTACACGAATATGTAACTCTTTTAATTGAGCTTCATCAACGCTTGATGGAGCTTGAGTTAATAGACATTGAGCTTTTTGAGTTTTAGGGAATGCTATAACATCTCTAATAGAATCAGTTCCAGCAAGTAACATTATCATTCTATCAAGACCTAATGCAAATCCTCCATGAGATGGTGCTCCATATTGTAGTGCATCAAGTAAGAATCCAAACTTCTCTTTTGCCTCTTCTTGGCTAATTCCCATAAGTTCAAATACTTTACTTTGAATCTCTTCTTTGTGAATTCTTATACTTCCACCACCAAGCTCTGTTCCATTTAAAACAATATCATAAGCGATTGATTCAATCTCTTCTAAATCTTCTTTGTTTAAATCTTTTGGCATTGTAAATGGATGGTGAAGTGCTTTTGTTCTTCCATCTTCAACTTCAAACATAGGGAAATCTACAACCCATAAAAACTCATATGTATCTGCTGGAATAATATTCATCTCATTAGCTAAGAATAGTCTAAATCTTCCCATATAATCCCAAACAGTTTTTTTATCCCCTGCTCCAAAGAATACTACATCTCCAACTTCAAGATTTGTAACTTTTACAATCTCTTCTAAATCAGCTTCACTAAAGAATTTTGTAAGTGGACCTTTAAGTCCATCTTCTTTCATTTGGAAATATCCAAGACCTTTTGCTCCAAATTTTCTTACATAATCTTCAAAGCTTTTCATTTGTCTTTTTGAGAAGATATTATCTCCATTTGGACATCTTAATGCTTTGATTCTATTATTTTTCTTATCTTTTGCAATATCTGTAAAAATTTCGTTTGTTGATTTTTCAAAAATATCAATAACATCAATTAAAGGCATATCAAATCTTAAATCAGGTTTATCACTTCCATAACTCTCCATAGCTTCACTATATTTCATTCTTCTAAAAGTTTCTGGAATAGTTTTACCACATTTTGTAAATATATCATAGATTAATTTCTCAGCAACAGCTATAACATTCTCTTGAGTACAGAAACTCATCTCAACATCTATTTGTGTAAATTCTGGTTGTCTATCTGCTCTTAAATCTTCATCTCTAAAACATTTTGCAATTTGGAAATATCTATCAAATCCAGCAACCATTAAAAGTTGTTTAAATAGTTGAGGAGATTGAGGAAGTGCATAAAACTCACCTGCATGAACTCTTGATGGAACTAAATAATCTCTTGCTCCTTCTGGAGTTGATTTTGTTAAAATTGGAGTTTCTACATCTAAAAATCCTAACTCATCAAGTGTATTTCTAGCTTGAATAGTAGCTTTACTTCTTAGTTGGAAAATATCAAAAGATTTTTTGCTTCTAAGCTCTAAAAATCTATTTCTTAGTTTTATCTCATCATTTACTTTCTCATCATTTATATCAAAAGGCATAGCTTTAGATCTATTTTCAATAATAAGATTCTCTAAAATAATCTCAATTTTTCCAGTCTCTAAGTTTGGATTTTCTAACCCTTCACCTCTAGCTCGTACAGTTCCAGTTGCAATTAAAACATACTCATCTCTTACAGTTTCAGCAACAACTAAAGCATCTTTACAATCTTGTGGATCAGCAACAAGCTGAACTAAACCACTTTTATCTCTTAAATCTATAAAAATAATTCCACCGTGATCTCGTCTGCTATTAACCCAACCAGCAACAGTAACTTTTTGACCTATTAAATTCTCTTTTACACTTGTATTATAATGTGTTCTCAAAATTAAACTCCATTTTCTAAATAAGGGGTGATTTTATCCAAATTTTACTTAATCTCAACAAATCCATACTCTGTACTTTTAAATAGTCTTGGAGTATAAACAGCTTGATTTTCTACTATTTTAGTTGGTATTAAATTATTGTTTCCATTTACTAAATAGTTTGCACCAACCAAAGTTGAGTAATCAACCCATTCAAAATTTATATTTCCACCAAAATTTAAAATCTCATCTCTTAATTTGTTATCAATTTTTTCAATAGAGTTTGCAAGAACCATTTTTTCTCTATCTTTATCTTGAGTTAGCGTCATTAACATAGGATCAAAATTTATTTGAGTAGAAAATATAAACTTTGGATAAATATCATTTGCTCTTAGTTGAGACATTATTAGTGAACTTTTTACTATATCTACATTTAAAAATATTGAGCTATTTCTTAATCTTGAATCTACAACAATATTTTTAAAGTTTG
This sequence comes from Arcobacter thermotolerans, assembly GCF_983172305.1. NCBI lineage: Bacteria > Pseudomonadati > Campylobacterota > Epsilonproteobacteria > Campylobacterales > Arcobacteraceae > Arcobacter > Arcobacter thermotolerans. The sequence continues at coordinate 66,370 of NZ_CFAFZJ010000005.1, read as the reverse complement.
TTTCACCATTTTTTATCTCTTTTCTTGCTGTTGTATAACTAACAACATTTTCATAACTATTTTTTAACTTATTTCCCAAATATGTATTTTGATAAAAAAGTACATTTGGACCATCAGAGTAATAACTTAATTTTTTAAGTTGATCTTCATAAGAGATAGAACCAAAAATTAAATTATCGTTTTGAGATAAACTATCTTTTTTTTCAATTAGTGGAAGATAAACCATAATATCATTTAGTGGCGTTGTATTTAAATTATTTATTGCGTTTGGAGTATAAAGTGCAATTACTTTTGTAATTCCCTCTTCTTTAACTTTATTAAATGCATTATTTATACTATCAGCACTCTCATTTTGACTATCAATTACAACTAAATCATAATTTGCATTTAAAAATGTCAAATACCCAGCAACTGTATTTATAGAATTTTTTGCATATTTAGATACTAAAGAGGATGGATAAACAAAGGCAATCTTAAGATTTGCCTTTGTGCTATCAAATTTTATTTCAGGTTCACTAGATGCTAAAACTTCACTATTCTCTTCTTGTGTTATCTCATTTTTAGAACCATTGTTGTTTATAATCTCTTCTTGAATTACACTATCGTTTGAGATAAACTCTTCAACAACTGTTTTTTTATCTTCCTCAACTTTTTTTACTGGAACATTCTGATTTGGCATTTTTAGCTTTACAACTTTTTGTGTACAACCCGCCACTAAAAAAGCCATAAAAATTAAAATAAGTAGATGCTTCAATTTAACTCTCCTCATATAGATTTTTGATTTTTAACATATCAAGATAAGTATCTTTTTTCAAAGATGGATTTTTTAGTAAATAAAGAGGAGAAAAGATTGGTACTAAAATAGCAGAATTAAAGCTTAAAACTTTTCCTCTATTTTTTAAAAATTCACCACTACTTTTTAACAAATAGTCATGAACTCTCTCTCCTACAGCAACAATAATTTTTGGTTTTATAACCTCAATTTGCTTTAACAAATAACAATTACAACTCTCAAAATTTTGAAAACTTGCCTCTTTTGTTCCTCTACATTTTACTAAGTTTGTAGTGTAAACTTCATCTTTTTTTATTTTTAAACTACCTTCAATCATTTTTGCTAACATATCACCAGAATTTCCAACAAAAAAAGAACCCAAATCATCTTCACTTTTTGATGGCTCATCGCAAATAAACATAATTTTTGAATTCTGACTTCCATATCCAAAAAGTGTATGTTTTCTTGTTTTTGACAAATCACACAAATAGCAGTTTGTAACTGATTTTTTAAGCTCTTCTAAACTGTTTGGCAATGCAAAATCACAACTACTATAAAAGTTTATATTTAAGTCACTATGATATTTAATTCCAAAAAGTTTTTGATTATAAAGGTATTTTAAAACTTGATTCTTAACTTTATTTGTCATACTTCATTTTACAAAAAATATGCTTTAGTATCAATTTTTAAGAAGATTTATTAAATAGAGAAACTTCTCTATTTAATAACTATTTTTTTCTATGAACAATTCTTCCCTTATCAAGTGAATAAGGTGTTATCTCAACTGTTACAGTATCATTTGGTAATATTTTTATATAGTGCATTCTCATTTTTCCAGAGATATGACACAATACAACATGACCATTTTCCAACTGAACTCTAAACATTGCATTTGGTAAAGCTTCAACTACTTTTCCATCAACAACAATTACATCATCTTTTGCCACATTAGCCCCTTAATTTTCTCTATTACTTAAAATAACTGCTCGTCCATCAACTACAGCAACCGTATGCTCATAATGACTCCCTCTTAAACCATCGGCTGAAACAACATCCCAACCATTTTTAAGAATAACAGGGTTTCTATCTTTTTGACATATCATGGGTTCTATACAAAACACCATTCCATTTTTTATTTTTGGTCCAGATTTTGTACCACCATGTTCTAAGTAGTTTGGAATTTCAGGTTCTTCATGTGGTTTTCTTCCAATTCCATGTCCACAAAATCTAACTAATGGCTGATAACCTCTTGAAGTAATAAAATCTTCAATAGCTTTTGATAACTCTTTAAATCTCATACCATCTTCAATTATGTCAATAGCATAATACAAAGCATCTTTTGCACAAGCTATCAGCTCTTCATCTTTTTTAGAGATATCTCCAATTGGCATTGTAATAGCACTATCACCATACCAACCGTCAACTTCAGTTCCTATATCAAGACCTAAAATATCACCATCTTTTAAAACTGTATCGCTTGGAATTCCATGAATTATAACTTCATTTAGTGATGTACAAACAGCATTTGGAAATCCATATAAACCTTTAAAAGCAGGTCTAGCTCCTAGGCTTAAAATAAATTTTTCGCCCATAGCATCAACTTCTTTTAAAGTCATTCCAGCTTTTACATTCTCTTCTAGATATTTTAGTGTTTTTGCAACAGCTTGATTTGCAACAAAAAGTTTTTCAATCTCTTCAGGTTTTCTAAGCGCAATAGACATTTTATAGTCCAACTGCACTTAAAGTTTGATATTTATTTGAATATTGTTGAGCCTCTATTTTTCTCATAGTATCAATAGCAACTTGAACTACAATTAAAACTGAAACCCCTCCAAAATAAAAAGGAACACCCATTGCTTTTACAATTAACCAAGGAAGTGTAGAGATTAATCCCATATAAATAGCTCCCCAGAAAGTTAATCTACTAGCAACTGTATTTAAAAACTCGGCTGTACTAGCTCCTGGTCTAACACCAGGTATAAATCCACCTTGTCTTTTTAAGTTTTCACTTATATCTTTTGCATTAAATGTAATTGATGCATAAAAAAATGCAAAGAAAACTACAAATAAAAACATAAATAAGTTAAATGTATATGAACTAGGATTCATATAATCAGCTATCATCACTAAATATTTATTTTGACTTCCTTGTAAAACTGTTGCTGGAAACATCAAAATAGCACTTGCAAAAATAGCAGGAATAACTCCACTTAAATTTACTTTAATTGGAATGTAGTTCATAACTCTTTTACTTTGGTTTTGCATAATTACTTTTCTTGAGTATGAAACAGGAACTCTTCTCTCTCCCAACTCAACATAAATAATAGCTCCAACCGTTGCAAAAATAACTAGTAAAATACCAATTACAGTTAAGAAGTACATTTGACCATTATTTACTAAATCAATAGTTCCACCAATAGCACTAGGAATTGCTGAAACGATACCTGCAAAGATAATCAGTGAAATACCATTTCCTATACCTCTTTGAGTTATTTGCTCACCTATCCACATTAAAAGCATTGTTCCTGTAAGCATTGAAATAGCTGAAACTGCAATAAATGTATTCATATCAATAGAAATTGCTGCTTGCCCATTTTGTCCAGTTAATGAATTAAGACCAATAGATACTCCAATTGATTGAATCAATGTAATAACAATAGTTGTATATCTGATGATTTGCATATATTTTTGCATCCCATCTCTCTCTTTTTTCATTTTACCAAGTGCTGGGAAAGTTGCTGCTAGAAGCTCCATAATAATTGAAGCTGTAATGTAAGGCATAATTCCTAGTGAGATAATACTTAGTCTTTCAACTGCATTTCCACTAAACATATTTACAAGACCTAATGCATTGTTTGCATTTGAATCAAAGAACTCTTTAACTACATCAATATTAACTCCAGGTACTGGCACATATGCCAGTAGTCTGTAAAGAAAAATAAAGCCTAATGTAATAAGAATCTTATTTACTAGATCTTTACTCATAATTATTTTCCAGTAGTTGTAACGTTTTCGTCTTTAATCTTAGCACTTAAATTTTTAGCTGTTGCACCAATAAGTTTTACTTTTACAACAGTTTTTGATAATTTATATACAGATCTAATTGATTCAACTGTAATTTCTGGTAATTCAGCAATTGCAGTTACTTTTTCAACATTAATTGTATATGGTTTAACTACTCTTGATACAAATCCAACTTTAGGAAGTCTTCTTGCTAGTGGTTGTTGTCCACCTTCAAAACCTCTTTTTACATTGTATCCAGATCTAGCTTTTTGACCTTTATTACCTTTTCCAGCAGTTTTACCGTTACCGCTTCCTTGACCTCTACCTTTTCTTTTAGGAGCTTTTGTGCTTCCGCAAGCTGGTTTTAAATTTTCTAATATCATATTCTTATCCTTTTATTCTTGCTAAAGCTTCAACTGTAGCTTGTACAAGGTTATTTGGATTATTTGAACCTAAAGATTTTGCAATAATATCTTTAACTCCAGAAAGCTCAAGAACAGGTCTTGCAGCTCCTCCAGCGATTAGTCCAGTTCCTTCTGAAGCTGGTCTTAATAAAATTTTACTTGCATTATATTTGTGTTCAATATCATGTGCAATTGTAGTTCCTTTTATAGAAACTGTCACTAAGCTTTTGAATGCATCATCTAAAGCTTTTTTAATAGCATCTGGAACTTCTTTTGCTTTTCCTGTTCCAAAACCTACTGTACCGTTTTTATCTCCAACAACAACTAAAGCTGTAAATCTGAATCTTCTTCCACCTTTTACAACTTTTGTTACTCTTCCGATTTTAACGATTGCTTCTTGAAAATCTTCTCTATTTACTGCCATCATTAATCCTTATAATTTAATACCATTTTCTCTTAATGCGTCAGCAAATGCTGCAACAACACCATGATAAAGATACCCGTTTCTATCATAAACAACTGTTTCAATACCAGCTGCTTTTAATTTAGAAGCAAACTCAGCTGCAACTTTTACAGCACCCTCTTTATTTCCACCTAAACCCATAGTTTGTGAGCTAACTGCTGCTAAAGTTCTACCTTCAACATCGTTGATAGCTTGTGCACTAATGTATTTGTTAGATTTAAAAATCGATACTCTTGGTTTTTCAGCTGTACCAGAAATATTAGCTCTAACTCTTTTTTTTCTTTTTATTCTTAAAGCAATTTTTTTTGCTAAATCTTTTTCTCTACTCATAGTTACACCTTATTTCTTAGCAGTTTTTCCGGCTTTTCTAATGATTTTCTCATCAGAATACTTAACACCTTTACCTTTGTATGGTTCTGGTTTTCTAAAGCCTCGAATAATAGCAGCAGCTTGCCCAACTTGTTGTTTATCTGCACCTTTAACTGTAATAATGTTTTTCTCAACAGAGATATCTAATCCTTTTTGGATTTCAAAATTAATTGGATGAGAATAACCTAAGATTAACTCTAAAACATCACCTTTTACAGCTGCTTTATATCCAACTCCATTGATTTCTAAAGTTTTTGTGAAACCTTCATGTAAACCATTAACTGCGTTTGCTGTTAATGCTCTGTAAGTTCCCCAAAATGCTGCAGCTTCTTTTGTTTCTCCATTTTTTGTTAAAACAACTTGACCATCTGCAACTTCAATTCCAACTCTTCCATGAGTCTCGACTGTAGAAACATTGTTTCCTTTTTTAACACTAATTAGTGTTCCATTTACTGTTACTTCAATTCCAGCAGGAATTGTGATAGGTTTTTTTCCAATTCTAGACATTACACTCTCCTACCAAACAGTACAAAGTACTTCTCCACCAACATTAGCAGCAAATGCTTCATCATTTGCAATAATACCTTTGTTAGTTGAAAGAATAATAGTACCGTATCCGTTTTTGAAATTTTTAATTTCAGAAGCTGGTTTATAAACTCTTCTTCCTGGTTTTGAAACTCTTACAATTTCGTTAATTGCTGATTTCTCTTTATCATCATACTTCAATTCAACTTGAATTGTTTTTTTATTATTTTGTCCGTCAATAACTTTGAATCCAGCGATATACTCTTTTTGTAAAAGTACATTCATTACTCCAACAACTGTGTTTGAGTGTAATAATGTTGCAACTTCTAATCTTCTCATTGCAGCATTTCTAATTCTAGTTAAAGCATCTGCGATTAAATCATTCATCATAGCTTTTTTCTCCTACCAACTAGCTTTTCTAACACCAGGTAATAAACCTTCGTTAGCCATTTTTCTTAAACAAACTCTACATAGACCAAAATCTCTATAAACTGAGTGAGGTCTTCCACAAACAGAACATCTTGTGTATGCTCTTACAGCAAACTTAGGTGTTCTTTGTTGTTTAGCGATCATAGATTTCTTTGCCATTACGCTCTTCCTTTTGTAAATGGAATTCCAATTAACTCTAACAATCTATATGACTCAGCATCACTTGTTGCAGTAGTTGCGATTGAAATATTCATTCCGTGTGTTTTAATGATGTTATCATAAACTACTTCTGGGAACATCAATTGCTCATCAAGTCCGAAGTTAAAGTTTCCTCTTCCATCAAATCCATTCTTGTTTAGACCTCTAAAGTCTTTTACTCTTGGTAATGCAATGTTACATAATTTATCTAAAAAGTGATACATTTGCTCACCTCTTAAAGTAACTTTAATACCAACAGGCATTCCTTCTCTTACTTTAAATCCAGCTACAGATTTTTTAGCAATAACTTTAACTGCTCTTTGACCAGCAATTAAAGAGATTGTATCTTGCATATTTTGGATTAATTTAGTATCTTTCATAGCTTCACCAGCACCAACAGAGATAACAACTTTATCAACTTTAGCTGTTAAAGTTTTATTTTTTGGAAACTCTGCTTCAAGAACTGGCTTGATTTCAGCTTTATATCTTTCTAATAATCTTGATGCCATATTTTACCCTTCCACTTTTGCCACATTTGAAATATCAATTGGCATCTCTTTATTTATAAATCCACCATCTGGATTTTTTTCTTGATCAGGTTTAACAGTTTTTTTAGCAACTTTACAATCTTTTACGATTACTTTGTTTACTTTTGGTAATACTTGTAAAACTTCTCCAGTTTTTCCTTTGTCATCACCAGCAATGATTCTAACTGTATCACCTTTTTTTATTTTTAATTTAATAGCCATTATAGTACCTCCGGTGCAAGTGAAACGATTTTCATAAATCCTGAATATCTAACTTCTCTAGCAACTGGTCCAAAAATTCTTGTTCCAACTGGCTCTCTTTTAGCATCTAAAATAACAGCAGCATTGTCATCAAATCTGATTAATGAACCATTTTCTCTTTGAACTTCTTTATGAGTTCTTACAATTACAGCTTTAACAACTTGACCTTTTTTAATTTTTCCAGTTGGAAGAGCTTTTTTAACAGAAGCAACAATAACATCACCAACAGTTGCATATCTTCTTTTAGAACCACCTAAAACTTTGATACACATAATCTCTTTAGCACCTGTGTTATCTGCTACATTTAATCTTGTAAAACTTTGAATCATTATTTAACTCCTGTAGCAAGGATCGTTTTTAATCTAAAAGATTTAGTTTTAGATAGTGGTCTACATTCAATAGCAATAACACTATCACCAACATTTAATTCATTTTTTTCATCATGAATTAAATATTTTTTAAATCTTTTAACTGTTTTATGATACTTTGGGTGTAAAACTGATCTAGTTACTAAAACAGAAGCTGTTTTATCACCTGATCTTTTTACTACTACACCTTGAATCTCTCTTTTATGTGTCATACTTAGATCCTTAGTTAGCTTTAACAGCTGTAATAGCAGTCTGAATTTTAGCAATATCTTTTTTTGCTACTCTTAATTCAGATGTATTTGTTAACTGCATAGTTTTTAGCTTAGCTTTTAATTCAAAAAGAAGCACCTTTTTTTCTTTTAATAACGCTTGTAATTCGCTCAAGCTTTTATCTTTAATATCAGTATAGTTCATTTTCGCTATCTCTTGTTACAAATTTAGTTTTAAATGGTAGTTTATGCATAGCTAAAGCTAAAGCTTCTCTTGCTAAACTTTCATCTACTCCAGCCATTTCGAAACAAACTCTTCCTGGCTTAATGTTCATTACCCATTTATCAACGCTACCTTTACCTTTACCCATTCTTGTTTCAAGTGGTTTAGCAGTTAGTGGTTTATCAGGGAATACCATAATCCAAACTTTCGCTTGTCTTTTTACTTTTCTTGTCATGGCAACCCTAGAAGCTTCAATTTGTCTTGAATCTACTCGTCCATGCTCAACAGCTTTAATTCCGAAATCTCCATAAGCTAAAGAGTTACCTCTGTGAGCTTCACCTCGATTTCTTCCTTTCATCATTTTTCTAAATTTTGTTCTTTTAGGCATTAACATAATTATTTACCTCTTTTCTTTGCTGGTCTTCTTTTTGGTTTAGACTCAGGAGTTTCAGATTTTTCAGTTGGAATTCCTTTTGCAAGAACTTCACCTTTAAATATCCAAACTTTAATCCCAATACAACCATAAGCTGTATGAGCTTCTGCAAAACCATAATCAATTCTAGCTCTTAATGTATGTAAAGGAACTCTTCCTTCTAAATACCACTCAGTTCTTGCCATTTCAGCTCCACCAAGTCTTCCAGAAACAGATACTTTAATACCTTTTGCTCCACCTTTAAGTGCATTTTGCATAACTCTTTTCATAGCTCTTCTAAATGCAACTCTTCTTTCTAATTGTTGAGCAACATTCTCAGCTGAAAGTAGTGCAGAAGTTTGAGGTTTTCTCTCTTCTTTAATATTTACAGCTATCTCTTTTCCTACAAGTTTAGATAAAGAGTCTTTTAGTTTTTCAACATCTGCACCTTTTTTACCGATAATAATTCCAGGTCTAGCAGCAACAACAGTAACTCTTACTTTTTTTGCAGTTCTTTCAATAACAGTTTGAGCAATTCCAGCATAATATAACTCTTTTTTAACAAACTTTCTTATTTTGTCATCTTCAGCTACATTTGCAGGCATTGTTTCAAATTTTGGAAACCATCTAGACTCCCAATTTCTATTAATACCTAATCTTAAACCTATTGGATTAACTTTTTGACCCATTACTTGTCTCCTTTTGTAGATGCAGCTACTTCAATCATAATATGTGCAGTTGGTTTATGCTTTGGTGAAGCTGAACCTCTTGCTCTTGGAGTAAATCTTTTAAGAACTGGTCCTTTGTCTACTCTAGCACTTGTAATTACTGCATCAGCTGAATCCAATCCAGAGTTTGCAACAGCAGAAGCTATTACTTTAGATATAATTCCAGCAGCTTTGTTTGGAGTAAATTGTAAAGATGCAATTGCATACTCTGCATTCATCCCTTGAACTTCTCTAGCAATTAATCTTGCTTTAATAGGAGAAACTCTAATAAATTTTAATATCGCTCTTGCCATTATTACGCCTTTCTTTGAACAGAACCTTTATGGCCCTTAAATGTTCTAGTTGGTGCAAACTCACCTAATTTATACCCAACATGGTTCTCTGTAACATTTACAGGAACAAAGTTTCTACCATTATGTACATTAAATGTTAATCCAATCATATCTGGAAGAATTGTAGATCTTCTTGACCATGTTTTAATTGGTTTTTTATCTTTTGAACTATTAGCAGCCACAACTTTTTTTAGTAAGTGTGAATCTACAAAAGGTCCTTTTTTTATTGATCTTGCCATCTTAAACCCTTACTTCTTTTTTCTTGAAATGATTAGTTTATCACTAGCTTTTTTCTTTCTAGTTTTATAACCTTTAGTTGGCATACCCCATGGAGTAACAGGATGTCTTCCAGAATTCGTTTTACCTTCTCCTCCCCCGTGTGGGTGATCAATAGGGTTCATCGCAGATCCTCTTGTTTGAGGTCTAATTCCTAAGTGTCTTGTTCTACCAGCTTTACCAATTACCATATTTATATAATCCCCGTTTCCAACTACACCAATAGTAGCCATACAAACTCCAAGGATTTTTCTCATTTCACCAGATGGTAATCTTAAGATAACATATTTATCTTCTCTTCCCATAATTTGTGCATATCCACCAGCACTTCTAGCAATTTGAGCACCTTTACCTGGTTTTAACTCAATATTGTGAACCATTGTTCCAACAGGAATACTTACTAGTTGCATAGCATTTCCTGGTAAAATATCAAGTCCAGAAATAGCAGCTTGAACTTTATCTCCTACTTTTAAACCAGCAGGTTGAATAATATATCTTTTATCACCATCAGCATATGAAACTAAGCTAATTCTACAATTTCTATATGGGTCATACTCAACAGTTGCAATAGTACCTTCTATACCAAATTTATTTCTTTTGAAATCAATAATTCTATATAATTTTTTTGCACCTGCTTCTTTGTGTCTTGATGTAATTCTTCCATTATTATTTCTACCAGCATTTGCTTTTACTCTTACAAGTAAAGATCTAACTGTTGGTTTTGAAGTAATATCAGAGCTATCGATAACTGACATAAATCTTCTAGCAGGAGTTATAGGTCTAAATTTTTTAATTGACATTTTTTACTCCTTATGCTGAAAGGTTCGCAATTGCTGCGCCCTCTGGTAATGTTACATAGAATTTTTTAAAGTCAACTCTTTTTCCAAGTTTTCCTCTAAATCTTTTAACTTTACCATCTTGTCTTAAAGAGTTAATTTTTGTTGGAACAACTCCAAAATACTCTTTGAAAACCTCTTTTAAACCTGTTTTAGTCATTCTAGGACTAGTTTGAACAACGATTACACCATTTTCTTGAAGCTCGATTGTTTTTTCTGTATATAAAATTGATTTAATATCTGTTATATCTGCCATCTTAAGCCTCTTTTGTTAATGCTTCTAGTACTGATTTTTCAATTAGTACAGAGTGATATACAGCAATTAAGTATGCATTTACTTCTTGCTTTTCAATCATATAACAGTTTTTAATATTTCTAAACGCTAAATAAGTTTTTTCATCAATTGTATCAACAACAATTAATGTATCTCTTTTGTTTAGTTTACTTAAAACTGCAACCGCATCTTTAGTTTTACCTGATTCTAATTTAATTGAATCAACTGCAAAAAGTGAACCATTTTGAGCTTGTGCATTTAAAGCATATTTAAGTGCAAGAGCTTTTTGTTTTTTATTTACTTTTTGCTCGTAGTTTCTTTTTGTAGGACCAAAAATAACTCCACCGCCAACAAATAAAGGTGATCTTTTAGATCCCCATCTTGCAGCTCCACTACCTTTTTGTGCTTTAGGTTTTTTACCACCACCACTTACTTGTGCTCTAGTTTTCGCAGCTGCTGTATTTGATCTTAAAGATGATAAATACGATTTTACATATAAGTATAAATTGTGTTTATTAATCTCTTCATAATTAGCAGGTAAAACTAATTCACCACTATTTTCAAATTTTGTATTTAATACTATTGCTTTACTCATTTAGCAACCTTTACTTTTCCTAATGAACCATTTGGACCAGATACTGAACCTTTAAGAACTAAAACTCCAGATTCTGCATCAAATGATAAAACTTCATTTTTTACAGATACATTTGTATTTCCGTATTGTCCTGGCATTTTTTTACCTGGTTGAACTCTTCCTGGGAACTCACAGTTACCAATTGAACCTGTTCTCTTACCCATTCTATGTCCGTGAGAACTTCTTCCACCAGCAAAATTCCATCTTTTTACAACCCCTGAGAAACCTCTACCTTTTGTTCTAAAAGTTGTTTTAACGATTTTTGCTTCACCTAAACCAGTAACATCTAAATCTCCAGCTTCACTATTTGCTACAGTAATTGTTGCAAATCTGTTAAACTCTTTAGATAGGTTATATTTTTTTTGTTGTCCCTCAATAGCTTTGTTAAATTTTTTACCACTGCTATAAGAAACTAGTGCTACACCATCAGTTACTTGACATACTTTTGTATCAATAACTTTTAAAAGTGTAACCGCTGTACTAGGAACAGATACTGTTCTACTCATACCGATTTTTTGAACTATAAATTCCATCTTGTATTACCCTTTCTACTTATTCTTGACCCATTGATCTTACTTCAACATCAACCTCAGGAGCTAAGTCTAGTTTCATTAAAGAATCAACTGTATCAGCTGTTGCTGAAATAATGTCAATAATTCTTGAATGAACTCTAATCTCAAATTGCTCTCTTGAATCTTTGTTTACGTGAGGACCTTTGATAACTGTATATCTTCTGATTTTTGTAGGAAGAGGGATTGGACCTCTTAAATCAGCACCAGTTCTTTTAACAGCTTCAACTATTGAAGCAACACTTCTGTCTAAAACTCTATGATCATAAGCTTTAAGCTTTAATCTGATTTTTTCCATATATTTTTTCCTTTAAAGAACTCGTTAGACACCAAAAAATGGCTCTAACCACATTAAGTGGACGCGGATTATAACTTAAGTTACGTTAAATGTCAATAATTATGGGGCTTTTGAAAATAAATTATCAAATTTATTTCCTTTAATAAAGGAATAAAAGTAGATTTTTGACGCAAAATAAGTTACTATTAAGAATTGAAATAAAAAGAAACTTATTCTACATTATTTTTACTATAATATCTACAATAAGTTTTATAGCTAAAATTGTAAGTAGTGTTTTTAGAATAATTGTAAATTTTTTACCATCTATTAAACTTCTCGCTTTTGTTCCAACAAAACTTCCTGCAACAGCTCCAAAAATCATAGCAATAATAATCCAAATAAAGTCAAAGAATACAAAACCAAAATAGATAAAAACAACAACTTTTAGAAAATGAGTTATACTCATCAAAGCAGCTCCAGTTGCTACAACTTTATCTTTATCTTGATAATCTTTAAATAATAGTGTCATAGTAAGTGGTCCAGTAGCACCAACAACCATAGAAAGTCCAGTTTGAAAAAATCCAGCTAAATAGTAATTTTCATATCTTTTAATCTTTTCATTAAATTTTTCACTCCAAAGCGAAAGTAAAATATAGACTCCAATAAATAAAGGAACATATTCAAGAGAGATAAAACTCAAAATTCCAGCAAATAACCCTATTCCTAAAACTGAACCTATTAAAAACTTTGGTATTACTTCATATTGAATATCTTTGTATCCAAAAAAAGCACGGCTTATATTACTACTTACTTGAGTAAGTCCATGAACTGGAATAAGTGCATTTAAAGGCAAAAATGATGGTAAAATTGCTATTAACATCATTCCACCTCCTATTCCAACAACAGCTGCAATAACTGAAGTTAAAAAAGTAATAACTCCTAAAATAATCTCTGTTGAAGTTAAAATAGAAATAAATTCTGACATATATTTTTCCCAATTAAAAAGATTTTGTAAAATATCAAATAAACCCTTTATTATTGAAATATAGTTATACTTTAAATTAAAAAAAGGAGAAAATATGAAATTACTTCTTATTATTACTATATTTTTATCAAATTTATTATTTGCAGATTCAAATTATAATAAAAGTTATAGTGGCAAAATAGATATGCACGGTGGAAAGAGCGAAAATCTTTTAAATGATAAAAACAGTTTATCAAATAAAGATTTTAAAAATATTGGTATAAATAAACCAACAACACCAACTCAGCCAAAAGAGCCATCAAGCTTAATAAAAGATGAAAAAAAAGATATAAAGGAAATTAGAAAATAATGACAAAAAGATATAAATTTATCTCTTGGAATGTAAATGGTATCAGAGCAGTTGATAAAAAAGAGGCTTTAAAATGGGTAGACGATTACAATATTGATATTTTAGGAGTTCAAGAGACAAAATCACAAAAAGATCAAATACCAAATACAATATTTAATAAAGAGTTTTCTTTTAAAACTGCTAGTCAATCAAAAATAAAAGGAAGAAGCGGAACAGCCCTATTTTCAGATATTAACACTACTTTTGATTGCACTTGTCCTAGTGTAGATATTTTAGATGAAGGACGAATAAATGAAGTTCATTTTAATTTAGGAGAGAAAGATATAGCATTTTTTAATGTATATTTCCCAAATGGGCAAAGCTCTCAAGAGAGACTTGAATATAAAATGGAGTTTTACGATAGATTTTTAGATCATTGTGAAAATTTAAAAAGAGATGGAAAATCAATAATTGTTTGTGGTGATGTTAATACAGCTCATACCGAAATTGACATTGCACGTCCAAAAGCAAATGAAAATACAAGTGGTTTTTTAAAGATGGAAAGAGATTGGATAACAAAGTTCTTAAATCATGGATATATTGATACTTTTAGACTCATAAATGGTGATTTAAAAGATAAGTACTCTTGGTGGAGTTATAGAGCAAATGCTAGAGAGAATAATGTTGGATGGAGAATTGACTATTTTTATGTAAGTGAAGATTTAAAAGATTTTGTAAAAGATGCTTATATTTTAGATGATATTTTTGGAAGTGACCATTGTCCTATTGGACTTGAAATAGAAATTTAGAAATTTGTTTACAAATATTAAGGTCTAAAAACCTTTATATTTGTATATTTTCCTTCATCTTTTAAATATTGTCCATGAAGTTGGCTTAAAACACCTTTATCACAATATAGAAGATAAGTTTTTGAACTATCTAATTTCTTAAACTCTTTTTTTAAATCATAAAATGGTATTTTTAAAACTTCACCAGAAGCTTTTAAAATATCACTACTTTGTCTTATATCAACTACTATTTCATTTTCACCAACACTATTTACAACTTCTAAAGTTCCAACTTCACAAACATCATCTAATACCTCATCAATATTTTTAATTTTTGCATTTTTAATAGCTTCTTCTAAGATAGTATAATCAAAATTCTTTGCCTCTTTTTCAACTCTATCGAAACTGCCTGCTGTTACAGGATGTTGAGAAATCACTCCACAATACTCAGGCATTGCTTCTGCAAATTTCTTTGTACCTATTTTTGTTGCAATCTCAATAATATCTGGTTTACTCATCATAGCCAATGGTCTTAAAATCAAAATATCGCTTGCACTATCTATTAAACTTAAGTTTCTTAAAGTCTGGCTTGAAACTTGAGCAACACTTTCACCTGTCATTAAAGCATCAATCTTCATATCTTTTGCAACTTTTTGAGCCGCAATTATCATAAGTCTTTTTAACATAACTCCCATATAAGATGGGCTAATATCTTTAAAAATTTGTCCTACAACATCTTCAAAAGGAATAGTAATAAATGAAACTCTATGTGATGAAGCAAATTTATTCCATAAATACCAAGATACTTGCTTAACCCCTATTTCATGAGCAATTCCACCCAAATTAAAAAAGATAAAATGTGTTTTAAGACCTCTTTTAATAGATAAATATGAAGCAACAGTTGAATCAAATCCACCTGACATCAAAGATAAAATCTCACCTTGACTTCCTAAAGGAAATCCTCCTAATCCTTGATATTTTTGTGTAATAATATTTAATTTATTATGTTCCAACTCAAGTTTTATAGTAACTTCAGCATTTCTAAGATCAACACCTTTTGTCTTATTGTGTGCTAGCATATAACCACCAACAGTTTGCTCAATATCAATAGATTTAAAATCTTGTGTTCCAACTCTTTTGGCTCGTATTACAAATGTCTTATCAATTATCTCTTTTGACATATATTTGTTTACTTCAACTTTTATCTTATCTAAACTATCCATTTCATTTATTTGTATAGCTTCTAAAACCTGATCAATTCCTGGTGTTTGTAATAGTTTTTCTTTTAAAACTGAAGAGAATTCTAATGGAGTAATAAGTTCTATCTTATCAAAAAACTTTTTTAAAACTATTTCATTTGAAATATCTTTTGAAATTTTTTGTAAATTCATTAAAAGTTGACTTAACATCTGTCTTTTTGCTCTATCACCTTTTATCATAATCTCTGTAAAATATTTAACTATAAATTTTTGTGTTTTTATCTTATTTTCTATCATTAATTGCTTACCTATATTTTTTTAAGTCGGGATTATACCATTTTTTGAGATAATACAGCTTTTACAATATTTAAAAGGCGAAATATGGCTTTAGAAACTTTAGAAGATTTAGCAAAAGAGCTAAAAAATGAAGATAATAAAAATGTATATAAAATCTTTGATGATTTTGTTGCAAAATCAAATTTTAGTGCTGAGGAGCTAGAACAAAAACTAGCAAAAGAGTATGACTGTTTTAAATGTGATAGTTGTGAAAAATTTTACTGCTATGATGAGTATTCATTTTTTGATGAAGAGTGTATTTACTGTTTTGATAGCGAATCTGACGAGGAAGATGAGTTTTAGTCGTTAAACTCAGCTTCCAGCTCATCTTTAATAATTAAGGCATCTATTTGTCTTGATTTTATCTTTAATGATTTTGACTCTCCAAAACACTTAATCAAAATTTCATTATCTTTTTTTTCTAGTGTAATCTCACCAGCTCCTTGAATCACAAAATCTGTAAAAATTCTATTTGCAACCCTTTTAAAACTAAATTTCTTTGGAAAAATAATAAACTTAGAAGATGTAATAATATACCTAGAATTTATAACAAAAGATTCTAAAAGCTTTTCTCTTAAAGCCTCTGTTGTTTTTCCTTGTATCAAATCACATTTTAAATCTTCATGTAATAGACAAATCCTATCGTCATTTACTTTAAAAAAACCAAACTCATTTGGCTTAACTTTCTCTTTATAAAACTTTTTGAAAACTTCAATATGATCAAATGAGTTTGAAAAAACTATTAAACTCTTATTTGTCCTTGCAAATTTAGCAAAACTACAAACCATTTTTTCTTATCCTTATAAAAATATAAAACACAAACTTGATATTATTGTAGGAACTAATGCTCCTAAAAATAAAAATCTTGGATCAATAGAGTTATCTTGGAAGTGACTTTTAAGTATTGCAGCACCTGCTGGGTTTGGTGCATTTGCAATAATTGTCAATCCCCCACCTGTAACAGCTCCAGCTACTAAATAGTACTTAAACTCATCACTTAATCCTTCAACTAAAGAACCTAAATACGTAATCGCAGCATTATCAGTAAATGCTCCTAGTGTTATAGCTCCTAAAAATGCTTCTGGGTTACTTAAATTTGAGATAATATCTTTTAGCCACCACTCTTGCTGACCACCTAATATTACCAAACCACCCAAGAAGAATGCAACCAAAAGACCTTCTCTTAGCATTAATCTATCTTGATACTGTTGATAAGCATATGTAACTCCCAAAAATAGCAAAAATATACTCATAAAAAATGCTGGATAATGTCCAAAATATACCACTAAAAAAAGAAATATAAAATGAACTAGAATTATAGCAAAAGGTATCTTTTCTCTATCACTAACTGTTGTTCTTATGTTTATATTTGAAAGCTCTTTATAAAATAAAACTATAATTAAAATTGTATTAATAAAAGTAATAATAATTGCCTTCCAACCAAATGTTGTAAACATAAAAATTGTATCCCACTCCCAAGTTTTTGCAACCATTAAAATAGGAGGGGCTGCAAAATTTGTCAAAGTTCCTCCAACAGAAATATTTATAAATAAAGTTCCCAAAGTTATGTATTTTAACTTATTTGAAATACCCTGTGAAAATAGTTTATCACTTAAAATAAGAGCTGCCAAAGTCATAGCCGCTGGTTCAGTGATTAGTGAGCCTAAAAGTGGAACTAAACACATTACAACAAAATAGAAAGAAGTAGCTCCTTTAAGTGGCAAAATATTTGATACTCTTTTTACCAAAGATAATACCGTATTTAAAATAGGTCTAGTAGCTGCAATAACCATGATTACGAATACAAACATTGTTTCTACATAATTTCTATTATTTACATAGTTCATTGTCTCTTCTTTTCCTAAAAATATAAACATAAATAAAACTAAAATCATAGCCCAAATACCAAATACAACCTCAATCTCTCCAAGAAGATGAAAAAGT
This sequence comes from Arcobacter thermotolerans, assembly GCF_983172305.1. NCBI lineage: Bacteria > Pseudomonadati > Campylobacterota > Epsilonproteobacteria > Campylobacterales > Arcobacteraceae > Arcobacter > Arcobacter thermotolerans. The sequence continues at coordinate 48,701 of NZ_CFAFZJ010000005.1, read as the reverse complement.
CCAGAATGTTTTTCACTTCTGTGTGCTAAATGTTCAAAATATTTAACTGAAAAAATATGAATAATTGCTAATGTAAAGATAGTAACAGCGATAATTTGCAGTGTTGATGGTGACATATTTTAATCCTTAACGCAAATTTTGTTCGATTTTACAAAAAAAATATTAATAGTAATTAAACAAAATATATTTTTTTATCTTTTTCTAAAATTTAAACTTTTTAATAAATCACCTTTAGTTATAAACTCATTTTCATTTATATCAGCAATTGTTCTTGCCACTTTTAATATTTTGTTTATACTTCTAAATGATAAAGAGTAATTTACTCTAGCTTTTTCAAGTATATCTGAAGTTTCACTATTCAACACACAATATTTTTTTATATCTTTATCATTTAGTTTTCCATTTAACTCTTTTTGTCCTCTGTTTTTTTGTCTTATAAAAGCTTTTATTACACTTTCGTGAAGCTCTTTTGAACTTACGATATTTTTATTATCACTAAAACTATCATTCATAACAACATATAAATCAATCCTATCCAAAAATGGCTCACTTAAACGGTTCTTATATCTTTGTACTTCAAAATCACTACATCTACACTCTTTCACACTTGAAAGTTTATTTCCACAAGGACAGGGATTCATAGCACTTACAAATATAAATTTTGTCTCATAAAGTATCTTACTATTTACTCTTGAAATTAATATCTTATTATCTTCAAGTGGTTCTCTTAAAGCTTCTAAAATATTGCTTGGAAAATGTGGTAACTCATCAAAAAATAGAACACCGTGGTTGCTTAAAGCAACTTCTCCCATTTTAGCATTTGAGCTTCCTCTGTAATTCTCAATAATAGTTAAGAATAAATATACAAAAACCTAGACAAAAAATAAAAAAATATTAATAAAAGTTAAGATTATATCAATAAATATTGCGAATAAGTTTTTTTAATTAGTGGTAGTTGCAAATAAATTTAATAAAAGGAAAAATATGAAAGATTTAAATGAAATGACAAATGAAGAGCTAGTTAATGTAATGTTTTACTATTCAAATAATGAATCTAACTCAGAAGAAGCTAAAAGAAGAATAGAATTAGCAAAAACTGATTTAACATATAAAAAATATCCTACAACAAATATTTTGACAGGTGAATTTCAAGGTTATCCATTTGAAGGTTGGACTAAAGAAGAAATAGAAGATTATATTGAAAATTATGACAAAATTATAAAAGAAATTTTTAAGTAATTCAATATAAATGTCATTAAGTATTATTTTAAGAATTTATTATTTAATTAGTAAGCAACAATATTGTAAAATCATTAGTAATATTATCATTAAGGTTTAAAATGCCTGTGAGAAAAATACCTAAGAATTATAGAAGCGTTACTGGTACTTTCCCAAGTTATAAGAATAAACGTAATATTTTTTATGAATCTCTTCTTGAAAGAGATTTTTATTTATTGCTAGAATTTAATGATGATGTAGTTTCTTATGAAGAACAACCTTTTAGAATTTATTATCAAAGATCAAAATCTACTTATAGATATACTCCAGATGTTTTAGTTCACTATAATTCAGACTTAAATCAATTACCTTGTGTATTTGAGATTAAGATGAGTGATGAGATTAAAGAAAAAAAAGTATTTTTTGAAGAAAAATTTAATCAAATTGAAAAATATATAAATATAAATGACTTAAATTTTAAAATTTTCACAGAACTTGATATAGATAAAATTTATTTAGAAAATGCAATGTTTCTTTATAGATATAAAGACTTAAATAATCAAACTATTTCAAAAAATATTTTAGAAAAAATGAAACTTTTTCAAGAAATATCAGTAAATGATTTATTACAACATTTTTCATCAAATAAATTTGAACAAATGGAAATACTACCATATATTTGGCAACTAATTTTTTTAAATAAAATTGTTATAGATATGTATATTAAGATAACAAATAGTTCTGTTATAAAGGCTAAATAGATGGAAAAAATAAATTTAAATATTGGTTCAAAAATTTTTGTGAATAATCAAGAATATGAAATAAAAAAACAAATAGATTTAAAAACTATTTTAGGTTTAAATTTATTGACAAGTAAATTAGAAAATATCTCAATAAATCATATTAGAAATGAACAAAAATCATCTAAAGTAATAATGAATGAAGATATACCAGAAGAACATTGGATTGAAGCAAAAAATAGACTAGAAATCATCACACCACTTCTTGAGAAAAAAACTACAAAAAATGAAATAGAAGATATTGCAAATAAAAATAATTTACATATTAGTACAATTTACAGATGGATTGTTCAATATAAAGAAAACCCTCTTTTAAGTTCACTTTTACCAAAACATTTATCAAAAGGTGGAAAAGGAATTCTACGAACAAATGAAGAAACCGAACTTATTATTCAAAAATCTATTAATGACTTATATTTATCTCAACAAAAGTTTTCAGCTAGAAAAGTCTATTTTGATATAGTAAGACGATGTAAAAATGCAAGAATTACGCCTCCTAGTGAAAATACTGTTAGAAGTAGAATAGCTCAAATTGAAGAAAAGAAAAAAATAAAATATAGAGAAAGTGCAATGCTTGCTGATAGAAAATATAGAAACACAGATGGTATGTTTCCAGAAGGTAAGTATCCACTTGATTTTATTCAAATTGACCATACCCCAATGGATATTGATATAGTTGATGAAATATATAGAAGGTCTATTGGAAGACCTTATTTAACTTTAGCAATTGATGTCTATAGTAGAATGATTACAGGCTTTTACATAAGTTTAGATGAACCCAGCTATTTCTCAGTGAGCCAATGTATAAGCCAATCAATACTTACAAAGGAGAAATATTTAAGAGAAATAGGAATTGAGGGGAAATGGTATATTTATGGAGTTCCAAGAGCTTTAGGAATAGATAATGCTCAAGAATTTCGTTCGAAAGATTTACAAAGAGTTTGTGAAGAATATGGAATAACTATCTCATGGAGACCTGTTGCAAGACCCCAATTTGGCGGGCATATAGAGAGAATGATCGGTACAGCAATGAATGAAATACATACTCTTCCAGGTTCTTTATTTTCATCTATACAAAAAAGAGGAGAATATAATTCTGAAAAAAAATCAATTTTTACGCTAAAGGAATTAGAAAAGTGGTTTGCAAATTATATAATCAATCAATATCACAAACATATTCATTCAGCAATAAGAATGACTCCTGAAAAAAAATATGAATTAGGAATATTTGGAGATGATGATAATCCAGGTAGAGGTTTACCTGAGAAAATTTCTAATGAAGATTATTTTAAAATATCTCTACTTCCTACAATAGAAAGAACAATACAACAGTTTGGTGTAAAAATTGATAATATTGTTTACTATTCTGATATTTTAAGACGTTGGATTAAAGCAAAAGATAAAGACAATAAAGCTAAAAAATTTTTGTTTAAAAGAGACCCTAGAGATATAAGTGTTATTTGGTTTTATGACCCTACAATTAAGAATTATTTTGAAGTTCATTACAGAAATATTTCTTATCCACCTATTTCCATTTGGGATTTAAGAAATATCAGAAAATATTTAGATGATAAACATCAAAAAGACTATGATGAAACTGTATTATTTAAAACTTACTATAAATTACAAGAAATTCAAAAAGAAGCTGCTAAAAAGACAAAAACTGTAAGAAGAGAACAAGCAGCAAAAGAAATTAGAAAAAATAGAAAAGAATTTGATGATATAAAAATAAAATCAACAAAAAATATTTCAATAGAAAGCAATACAAATAATGAGACTTCTACTTTTAATGATTTATTTAAAGATATTAAACCTTTTGATGAGATTGAAATATGAAAAATAATGAACATTTAGATAATTTACTTCCAATTGTTAGAGAAAAATTAAATTTATCAAATGAAGATAGAAAAGAATTCATTCTAGAAGAAAAATGGATAACTTATCCTAATGCAAAAGAAATTTTAGAAAAATTAGAATTTTTGTATAGTCATCCCAAAAAAAGTAGAATGCCATGCATGTTAATAGTAGGTGCAACAAACAATGGGAAAACATCAATTATTAATAAATTTCTAAAAAACCATCCTCCTTATGAAAATGAAGAGGCAACAATAACTCCTATTTTATGTGTTGTTGCACCTGAAACTGGTTCGATAAGTGATTTTTTTAGCAAAATATTACAAAACCTTTGTGTTCCTTATAGAAATGGTGATAAAATAAATAAGAAAAGAGAACTAATTGATCATTATTTTAAAATATGTGATATAAAAATTCTAATAGTCGATGAAATTCATAATATACTTGTTGGTGCTATTTCAAAACAAAAAGCCTTTATGAATTCTTTAAAAAATTTGAGTACTGAACTTCAAATACCAATAATAATAGTTGGTATTCCAGATGCTTTACACGCTACAAATACAGATGAACAAATAAATAATAGGTTTAAACCAATTGCTCTTAAAAAATGGCAATTTGATAGAAATTATTTATCTTTGTTAGCAAGTTTAGAAAAAACATTACCATTTAAAAATGCTTCTAATATTTATTCAAATAAAGAATTAGCTGAATATATTTTTGATACAAGCGAAGGTTATATAGGTGAAATTATTGAATTAATTACTCAAGCTTCCTTATATTCAATTGACAATCACATTGAAAAAATTGATATAAAATCTTTAAAAAACTGTGGTTTTACGAAACCATCTCTTAGAAAACATATAAATAGTATTTTAGATTTATGATTTATAATGTTACAAGATATATTGATTTAAACAATGAAAAATTTCGTATAAAACCAAAACCTCAAGAAGATGAACTATTAAGTTCTTGGTTAGTTCGAGTTGCACGAGCTCATTTAACACTTACAACATCGTTTACAAATATGCATTTTAAAGAATATAAAAATAATATTATTTGGCAAAGAGACTTAGATATTTGGTGTCCAGATAAATTAATTGATAGAATTTCATTTAAAAGTGGCTATTCTCAAGAAATAATTTTCAATATGACGCTTAGAAGTTTAGAAGGAATAATTACTGATAAAATTACGGGGAAATCAAATACTCCAAATATAAGAGCTTTAGGGAATTATTGTCATATAAAAAAGAATGGTGGATTAATGTTTTGTCCAGAGTGTTTAAATGAAGATAAAATACCTTATTTTAGAAAGATATGGAGATTAAAAGAACACATTATTTGCGAAAAACATAATATTAAACTATTAAGTAGATGCTCGAATTGTTCAGCCCCTTTAACTATTTCAAAATCTTTTAAAGAGAAAGATTTTATATTTTGTTATAAATGCGGAAATAAACTATAATTATTTAATTGTAGGTCCATAAATATTGTATAAAAAATTTTAATAAATTCTTCCCTTACCACTATTATAAGATAATACCTAAACCAATTTTAGGAGAAAATATGAAAATAGACAAGTTACTACAAGATTTTTTATTTCATTGTAAATTTGAGAAAAATCTAAATCCAAAAACAATTGCTGCTTATACAATGGATATAGAGCAATTTAAAACATTTAAAGATATTCAATCTATGTGTATTAATGAAGTTGATAAAGATATATTGAAAGAATATATTCAGCATTTATATACTTTAGAATTAAAACCAAAATCAATTAAAAGAAAACTAGCAACATTAAAAGCTTTTTTTACACACCTAGAATTTGATGAAATTATCACTATAAGTCCATTTAGAAAAATGAGAGTTTCAATAAAAGAACAAAAATTACTACCAAAAACAATTGAAATTCAAAATATTAGAAAACTTTTTAAATATATTTATAAAATTAAATCCGATTCTAATAACATAGAACAATACTCATATAAAGCACTTACTAGAGATATTGCTATTTTAGAATTATTATTTGCAACAGGACTTAGAGTATCGGAGGTCAGTAATATTAAATATAATGATTTTAATTTAAGTACTGGAAATATCAAAGTTTTAGGGAAAGGTGGGAAAGAAAGAAATATACAAATTTGTGATCAAGAAGTAAAAACAGCTTTAAAAGAATATTTATCAATATTTAAAGATGAGATACTTAAAAAAGAGTGGTTTTTTATTAATAGATTAGGTAATAAATTTACAGAACATTCTATTGCAAATATGATAAAAAAATATCAAACAAAGGCAAATATACAACAACATTTAACTCCACATATGTTTCGTCACAGTTTTGCAACTATGCTTCTTGAAGAAGGAGTTGATATTAGATATATACAAGGGATGCTGGGACATTCATCTATCTCAACAACTCAAATTTATACTCAAATAAATATGAAGCAACAAAGAAAACTTCTATCAACAAAACATCCGAGAAGAAACTTCCAATTCCTCTCTTAACAGAAAATATCCTATTAAAATGAATACATAATAATAGGATATTATAGTTTATGAAAAAACCTTATTACTCTAAATGGATTGATTACTCTTTTGGTCCAGTGATAGCTATCATAGTATTTTTATTTATGTATTGGCTAGATCCTTTTCAATATGGGCCAAAACAAGTTGCAACAGCTATACCTGCTTTTTTATTTTCTATTATTATTTTATTTATAGAGCATGGAAGAATTGTTAGTAAAGAGGCCAGAAAATCTTCTGATCTTTCTGACAGAGTTTATGATGCAGTAAAAAATTATTTACATGTAATAAGAATAGGTTCACCTGTAAAAGCTATGGAATATATTAACACTAGAATTTCTACACTTGTTGAAATAAAAAATACTTCATTTAATACGACTCAAGAAATCGAACGATCAAATGAAAAATTTTATTCAATGGAAGAATATAATAAATTTCAAAAAGAAATAGCTAGATATATGGCTAAACCTTTATTATGTAAGGAAATTGGAGATAAGCATGCATTACAAAGATTTAGGAATACTTTTAATTTAACTAAAAAAAGTGATAAATATAAATATCGATTAATTTCTCATTCAGAACCACAAATGAATTTTATAATTTTAGAATATAAAGATGGTAAAAAAGAAGTATTGTTCAATTGGGATTTTAGAGGATTAGGGCAAGACCCTATAGTACTATTATCACGAGACGATAAAATAGTAGAAATGTTTTATATTCATTTTAATAATTTATGGGAAAGTGCTTCTCCTGACTACGATACAACTAGCGAGAAAGAATAGAAATTAAATCAACTTCATAAAAATATGATGAGTTACTTTCAACCAAATGCTTATTATACCAATGTTGTAACTCTTTTGACATATTCTCATTTAGATAATTTATAGTCCATTTAATAGTATTACTATAATATTTATAAAAATCTTGAGGATATGGAGAATTTCTTTGAAACAGCTCAAAATTTATTTCTTTATGCTCAAAAGTTGAATTTTCAATCACATCAAAAACCCTATCTAAATCATAATGTTTAAAAGATTGACTATAATTTACAGAATTGAAAAGTACATTTTCAATATTTATTCTTAATTCATGAGTCATAGGACCAAATCTAATTGCCGCACCATCATATTGTCTTATAACTAATTTGCCATTTTGAGATAATTTATCTTTTATCCCATCTATAAAACATGAAGGTGATTTTATATATGAAAAAACATTAAATGCCAAGTATAAATCAGCTTCTGGTAAATCTTGAATATTCATAAAATCACTTTCAATATAAGTGACTTTTTTATTCCATCTAATAGATTTTTTTTTGGCTTCTTCAAGTGCAAGTTTATCTGAATCAATACCAATAAATTCACAATCAAAATCAATTGTATTATTTATTAACTCTAACCATAAGCCTGTACCACAACCAAGATCAACAATTCTTTTTGGTTTAAAATTAGAGAAAAGATTTTTAATAAAATTAGTTCTTTCTGGTAATTTTGCAATATGGTGTTCATATAACCAATCCGATGAACTCAATGGTCGTCCTGATAAATTATTCCATTTCTTTTGCAATATAATATCCTATTATCCGTTATTAATTAATTTTTTGGATTATGCCCAAATTTACATTAAACTTGAAATTCCTTTCCAATACATGATAATAAAGAATTATCTTAATTAAATTTACTTAAAAATTATTGTATATTGCTTAGTAGTTCTAATTTATTTAAAGTATTTTCTTTAATATCTTTTATATAATTTTCCATATATTCCCAATCAATTTGTTTGTCGTCATTGACTGGTAATAATATAGAAAAATCCGTTTTTATATGTCTATTTAGTTCATCTATAAAAGCTTTGTAATATGTTCTTGATTCTTTAAAAATCATGATACTAATAAATAGTTTAGTGTTATAGCTAATTTCATTATTTGGAATTAATACATTTACATTTTGACTTGTGTAAAAATCTTTTGGTTGAATAAAGCAAGAACCTAAATATTCACCACCCAAAGCAAGGGTTAAATATCCTTTTTTATAAGGTTCTAAACCAATAATTTCATTAACTACCGCAGTTATCCCATTATTTTGATTTGCCCTTCCAACAAAGTTTACTGTAGGATTATTCGTTGCCATTTTAGATTTATCTAATTTATTACCACTATCTATAGTAAACAATTGTTCATCATATAAATTAAATCTTTTCCAGTTTTTTAAATCTAATTCTTTATAACTATCTAATTTTAATGATTGAAGCTGATTTAAATACTTGCTAACTGTAGGTTCTAAATTTTTTATATATGTTTCCATAAAATTCCAATCAATTCCATTCTTATTTATAGGTAAATAGATAGACTCTTCTTTCAATATTGTGCCAGATATCATTGAATTAAAATCATATTTTGATAATGTTTTTTTAAGAATAGCACATATAAATAATGCGTTTTGTTCATTAAGATTCTCATTATATAGTATTTTAATGGCAGAGCCAGCACCACCACGTCCTACAAAATCTTTTTCTTGGTAGAAAGAAAAACCACCTATAGCCGAAACAGTGATACAGTTTCCTTGATCAAGTACTTCATCTGTTTTAACGTATTTTTCTATTCCATTATTAAATGCTCCTGATGCAACAAAAGGGACGGAACCTTCCTCTATGTATTCTTTTGATTTTCGAACTCCTGGTTGTATAAGTTTAAAAATACCTTTTTTCCCACAAATAAAAAAGCTTTTCCAAGTAGAAGTATCAATGTTATTCATCTTCTGCATCTTTTATTTTTATTACAATATTATTATCTTCTTTTAAAATTTCACTGTTATATAATGTTTTATTTATCAATTTATCAGAAAATTCTTTTACATCAATTTTATTTTTAAACATTAAGTAATTCATCATAGTTTTTACAAAATCTTCTTCGTATAAAACAAATTCAGCTTTAGGTTTTTGATAAGATAAAAATTTTTTTGGATCTATCCACTGTGATGTTCCATATTTAGTGTCATTTCTTTTTCGTATAGAGTCAACCCAATAATTTTCTAATTCCATCCATTTATCTTTTATATCTTGCCTACCTTGATTTTTAACTCTTTCTAAACCATCATCTTCTATATAACAACCATATATCTCTCCAACTTGTTTTTTACCTGTTTCAAATACATATATACTTGTGGTTACTCCTGCATCAAATAGTTTTTCAGGCAATTTAATAATTGCTTCAAGATGGTGTTTTTCTAATAGTTTACCCATCTTATCCTTTTCCATTTTTTTCTCAGGCATTATAAAAGCACATTTTATACCTGACGGGACACTGTTAAGAACATTTTCAACTATTTTTTTACAACCATATTTTCTTTCAAATGGTGGATTCATAAGAACTTTAGTTATACCTTTACTTTTTATCCATTCTGAAGCTTCTTTATCTCTACTATCTAATTGCTCTAAATTTGTTTTTCCATCTTTATGTATCATCATATTGGCACAGGCTAAAGCAAAAATTTCTCTATCAAATTCAATCCCAAATAAACTATGCTCTTTTATTTTTTTTGCTTCTTTTGTGTTTATTCCACCTACTTCTTTAATCATATTACTCATAGATTTAACTAAAAAAGCTCCACTACCGCAAGCAGCATCTAAAATTTTATCATTTGCATTTACTTCTAATATTTTATACATTAATGAAGTGATATGGTCAGGAGTAAATACTTGGCCACTTTCACTTTTTTTCTTATATCTATTAAATTCATTAAAGAATATACCCATAACATCTTCGCCGTTCCAGTTATCTGAATTTACAGAATCAGATATTTCAATAACACAATCAATAAAGTCATTAATAGCTTCTTTATTTTCAACTATATTCATTTTAATATCAATATAAACTTCCATTAAAATATCTAATTTCATATTTTGTTTTTTATTATCTTCTAATGACTTTTGAATAGTATCTCTTATAACATTTCTAAAAACTTCATACCCTCTATTCTTAATCCCATTTAAATCCGCTCCATACCTTTCTGAAACTAAAGCAGCTGCAGTAAATATCATTCTATGATATAAGTTTTTTATGCCAAATTTAAAGTGTAGATTTTCATTTATTTTTTTAGTTAAAGTATATATCCTATTTTTATCAATATAATTATCTTTATATAAATTCAAATAAAATATTTTGTTTTGTAGAATAGTTGATGTATCTATCTTAGTCTTATTTTTATATACTTTTGTTTCTATTCCATTATATAAAATTCCAATAGTTTTATTATATTTTGTAGAAATTATTTCAATATTTTTAAGTAGTTCATCAATATATTTCTTTTTATTTATATCTTCTTTTTCAGATTTAGCTTCCAAGATAATAGCTACATCATTAATATTACTAGGCAGATACCATCCATCAGGTTTATCAGATATACCTTTAAATCCTAGTTGATTAAATGTTGTGATTTGTCCTGTACCTTGTTTTATATCTTTTTCTACTTCATCAAAACCCAAAATTATTTTTGATGCATCTCTTACTTGATCTTCTGTTCTAAAACTCAACCTTTAAATCTCCACTTTAAGTATTATAATTCTTTATTATTAACTATTCATTGTATCGAAATAGTTTTAAAATAATCTGTAATTTTTATTACTTCATAGAAGCTTTTTATCAACAAAATATTTCTATTTATATTGTAAATTTTGCAAATAAAGAAATTCAACAAGAAGCAGTAAATCAATTATTTAATTTGAAAAATTAACAAGTGATATAAGACAAAAAAAGTGTTGAGATTTACAAATACATATAATTTTATGCTGACCTACTCAATTTTTAAATAATTTAGATAAATCTTTTATAAAAACTCAAACCCTATGATACAATAAGTATAGAGGTATACAAACCTTTATACTTATATAAATGAGTCCTTTTATAGAGTACCATAAATATTACAGAGAGTTACATATCAAAAAAGCTACCAACAAAGATAAGAAAGGAAATTATAAAATTTATCTTTTAAAATTTTATAAAAAGTTGACAACTAACAACATATTTAACTAAAAATCATTTTTTGTAAGTACTACATAATAGCCTCAAATTTAGATTTATTATAGAAATAACTCATTTTATATTAATTTGAAAAGAAAATTAACTATAATTCAAAACTTCAAACAAAAAGGAAAATATTTGAAAAAAATATTTTTATTGTTACTATTAATAGTATCATCAATATATGCTGAATCATTTAGTAAATCAAAAAAGATATTAAAGAATATCTATAAAGATAATCAAACAACTTTTTATTGTGATTGTAAGTATAACCCATCAAATAAAGATAATATGATTGATAGAGATAGTTGTGGTTATGTTCCAAGAAATGAATTAACTAAAAAGGGTAAAGTTAATGAAAGAGCCAATAGAATAGAATGGGAACACATTATGCCTGCTGAAAACTTTGGAAGACATTTACCTTGTTGGCGTGAAGACGGAAGAAAAGCTTGTAAAAAAGACCCTTTATTTAATAAAATGGAAGCAGATATGCATAATCTAGTTCCAGCAATTGGTGAATTAAATGCAGATAGAAGTAATTTAAGATATGGAGCTGATAAACCAAAAGTTGGAATGTATGGAGAATGTAAATTTGAAGTAGATTTTGATGCAAAGAGAGCCTATGTAAAAGATGATATAAAAGGGGATATAGCAAGAGCATATTTATATATGAGTAAAACATATAATATTAATTTATCAGACCAAGAAAGAAAATTAATGGAAGCTTGGGATAGACAAGACCCAATTAGTGAATGGGAAATTGAAAAAAATAAAAGAATTGAAAAGTATAAATAATATTATTCAATAAGGTAAAAATATTATAATTTTACCTTATTAAAATATTTTCTTAATGGCAATGATAAACACCAGTTTTATGGTCAGTATGACATCCAGCAGAATCTGTTCTACCAGAATGAGCAAATAAAGATGCTAAAATACCTAATCCTAAAATTACTAAAAATGTTTTTTTCATTTTAACTCCTTGTGTAAATTTTTTAATTGTATCATATAAATTAAAAAATGCATTAAATTATTATTGTATTTTATTTACAAATTGTTTCACAAGGAATTCCATCTTTATCTCTATCTAATCTTGTTAATCCACATTGCGTTAAATAAAACTTTGCTTCAGCACAACTTTTCATTTCTTTACAATATTTTTTTCCTTCGCATTTAAACCCTTGTTTATTATCTTCTTGTTTAGTTTTTTTACTTTCAGCAGAGAATAAAGAAACTGAAACTATCATTATTATAAAAATCTTTTTCATAAAGTAATTCCTTCGCATTTTCTAAATTTTAAAATTTATTTTTCACAAACTGGATTTTTAATATAAAAACCACATTCTCTGTTATCATTTATATATTCATTATCAATTTTTAAATCACAAGATAAATCTTCATAAATGGCTTTATTATCTTTACATACAAGAATCACAGTAACTTCATTTTCATACTTTACTTTTAAATCATAATCTTTAAAATTTTCCATTAGTATAGAATCTTTTTTGATAAGAAATTCTATTACATCATCTACTGCAATATCTCTTCTTTCTATAGCATTATTAGCTCTTTTAGTAAGGTTGTTTAAATTAGGTTTTAACTCAATTAAATCATCGTTACTTTTTAAACTACAACCGCTTAAACTAATTAATAAAATTATAAATAAAGTTTTTTTAAATGTTATTATTTTCATATCTCTAATCCTTATGCCCAATATTCTAATTTACCTGAAGATGTTCTACCATTATCCAAATTCCAATCTGCAAAATAGTCTAAATTAGTAACATCATTACCAAATACTGCTTCATCTAAAACCTTCCAAGTTTGTTGAACTTGAGATACTACTTTATTAAATATATCATCATAGTGCATAGTCTGATTTCCAGGTACTTTTAAATTTTCAATAAATTCTTTTATATTTACTTCTTCAAATTTAGGATATATTGCTCCAGAATCTAAACCTATTACATGTCTTGAAATAGTAGGAAAATTCTGAGTTTCTTCTATTGTTGATACCAGTGAATGAAATCTACGATGCCATGTATCAAATTCTGGTTTATTAATAGCATATTCATCAGCACTTAGAACTTCTAACATTTTCTCCCAAACTAAAGAAATTATTCTATTTAATTTATCAGTATCACCATTATCGCTACACTCTTTACCAAATAAAGATAATTGTTCAGTTTCAGAAATTTCTCCATAACCTGTAATTTTTTTATAAATATAAACATCCTGATGCATTTCACAATTTCTATGAGCTGATTCATTTCCTTCATAAGTACCTACTTTTAGCTCAACTACAGGATGAATAACAACATCTGTAACAATATGCCCAGCAAGACCACAGAGCCAAGCAAAAGCTTTTCTTTTATCCTCTTTATCTTTAATTACTTTAACTTCTTCAATACCTTTTAAAATGAAAGCTCTTGTTTTCATTTCTAAATGCATTAAATCTGCCCATTTTTTGTGTTTTTGAGTGATTGCAAGATATGGATAATCTGGACTAACCGAACCTAATTCTGTAAAAGTCGAATAATCCCCTAGTGAAATAAGCGACTCTTTACTAAAACCTAATTTTTCTAATTCAGTTTCAGTAAATGCTTTATTTACAACAGTTAAATGTGCATAAGCCCCTGCCATTATTTTCCCCTTGATGTTAAATATTAATTATACGAACTATTTAAATAAAATAACTTAGATTGACATTACATTATATCTAAGCAATCAAAGGATTGTCTTAAAAGCACAGAAAGTTCTTTTAAAATACATTTGTGAATTTTGTAAGAATGTTACACAATATACGCATTATTAATATTTACTTATATTAGTATGAGTTTATTGTGAAAATTTACTTAGATTAAACTTAGACAATAATATATTAATATTTTTATATATGAAATAATTGAATAGTAATTGAAATATATAAGCGCACTTACTAATCCAATTGTTCCCAATAATATCCTTAAATGTTTTCTTATAAAGCTTATTTCTTTATTATGATATAGATATAATAACTTAACAGCTGACATATCTCTTGGTCTTGCATCTTTAAACAAATATCTTTTGTAACAAAACTTTATTTTAATAGATTGAAATAAAAATATAAATATTAATATAGCCAAAGCAAAAATGTTATGTTCTAAAATAAATGATACTATACTAAAAATAGTATCTTTGAATCGTGTTAATATAATATCATTTTCAGGCTTTAAATTACTAAAGTTTTGATTGAATAATAAAGATAAAAAACCTACAATAAGAATTGCAAATGGAACCAAAGATTTTAAAAAATCAAAATAAGCACTTTTTGCTTTATTTATTAATTTGATAGACTCTTCATTTCTATCATTAAGCGTCTTAATTGATTTTAAAATATCATCTTCAAATGTTGTTATTTTATCTTTTTCAGTTTTTTCTAAATAAAGTTTTTTGTATACATTAGCATAACAATTAACACCTTCAGCATCAAATTTAAATGATGGTATAAGATTAGAACAAGGTAAAGTTTTTCTTTTTTGTTCAACTTTATCAAGTATTTTTATAAAATGTGTAATCTGATTCAATATTGTAGTTTCTTTATTAAATTCATCTATTGGAACAATTTTTAATATAGTATCAGATTTATAATGGTGATGAGAGTCCCCATGAATATCCATTTTTATCAATGTAAATAGCTGTTGCATAACTTCAACTTGTTCATCTTCTTGATCGAAAGAATTAATAAGATTTATTTCTTTTTTAATATTTTTTACTATTTTTAAATTGCTTAAAGTAATTAATCCCTTGAGTTCTATTTTGTACTCTACAGAAAAAGCATAAATAAAATTTGAATTATTTTTAGAAAAATAATTACTAAATTCTTTAAAATTATTGTCTATATCATCTTGATCTAAAGTTATTTTTGAATTAAGTTTTTTCAGCTTAGATACTTCATTAAATTTTAGGAATTTTTTGAAATCATTAGGTGTTAATGAGCATAGATATGCTTTCCCAATATATCCAGCATCTTTATAATTATCTGTTAATAAATGCTTTTTGTCTAATAAGTTTGGTGTTTCATTTTTTATATTATCAACAAGTTTGATATTATTTATAAATATTTGCTCATCATCATTTTTTAAATAACCGTATTCTTTGATTATTTTCTTTGTCTTAGCATTATTTGTTAAATTTCCAACACATCTTTTATAAATATTTTTTAAAGTATCAATATAGCTAGGAAGATCATCTTTTAAATCTAAACTATAGTTTATAACAGTAATATTAAAAGTGTTCTTATCATTACCATGATTAACTCTAAATCTAGTATCTTTACTTTGAGACAACCCAATTAAATTTGGTCTAATATATCCACTATTGTTCGGTATCCAACTTTTGTATTTACTTTTGTTTTTGTCTTCGATTTCATTTGAATCAATTTTGCTTACTAGAGGATTGTCAAAATTCATAGAAGGGTTAGAGAACTTTTACAGCCCCCATCCCCCACCATGAACTCTTTTTTGAGTTTTGTATTCTATATACAATTCTTCTGTATCATTATTTACTAAAGAACTTTTACTTCCAAAAGAAGTTTTAAGAAGTGCATTACTAGAAGTGTTTTTAACACTTTTAAAATCTGCATGGTTCTCAACCATATTTTTTGAAATTCTTATGATTTCAGTCGATGGATTTAACTTTCTACTTACAAACCAATCGATAAAACCAATAACTATAAAATATGTACTTACAATCATTATTGCATAAAATACATAGTCTAACAGTATATTTTCCATAACTTTCCTTATTATCATTTCTTACAAAAAAAAGTTGCGAATTGTATCTGTATTAACCTTAAACATAAGTTACAATTAACATAAAAAAACCTTAAATTTTATAATTTAAAGAAATTATTAATAATGTAAAAAGTCACTTTTTACTTAAGAAGTTATATAAATATGAATAACTAAAGTGTCAATAAAAGTTCAACTTATTACCAGAAAGTTATTATAGCAGAACAAAATTAATAGATAAAAATTATATTTAACATTAGCTATAATTGATATTATTTAATCAATTAAAATATATATTTAAGTTATAAAAGAATTTTTATATATATTATTAAAATTATTCTTTAAATATTAAGATATTTAGTTATTTTTGTTATCAATCTAGAATACCATTCCTTTATTTTGCTTTTATTTTCATCTTTAGGGTGTTCTAAAAAATCTTTGTTAAAAGTAAACTCTTCATAATTTTTTAGCCATCTTCCATTTTCATAAACAAAATTTCTTACTACTGATAAAATAATTGAAGTATCAATTTTGGAATAATCATTATCCCAAATAATTAAAGTACTCAATCCATCTACTAATAAATCTCGTTCTATTTCAATTAATATAAAATTTCTATTATTATATTCAATGGAAACAGCTAAATATTTTCTTTGTGTTTTATCATCAGCTAATTTAGCTTTTCTCCATTTCCTTTTTTTATTAATTTCATTTTCTGGCTTTTGAGGAAGATAATCTTCAAGTTGGATGTTAAAACTAAATTCTTCATTTTCTTTTGAACATTCAAATAACATATTTTTAAAATCTGTTAAATTTAAATATTCTCTATCATCATTATCAGGATTTTCATTTTCAATCAAGCCACCAGCAGTATTCTTATCACCATTTGATTCAGCATCTTTTGTACTTAAATCAATTTTTCTATCACTATTAAAATTTTCTTCTAACTGTGAAATATCTTCCTCATCAATATATTCTACAATTTTTATAATATCTTTAGATTTCAAATCTAATCTTTCCTCAAAGTCTTCAGATTCATTATTGATAGAAATAGGAGTAAAATCTTCTTTTGGTGTATTATTTGTAATCTTTTTAGATAATTTCTTTTTAGAAGCTTTTCTTTTTCTAACTATTCCTACTGGCTCATTTGTCTTATTTTTTCTTTCAATTTTAATGAATAAAGTTTCAAAATCATAAGTACTATCTTCATTTATAAATTTTAATACTAAAAATGAACCATCAGATAATATTTTAACTCTTGCATTTAAAGATATCTCCTCTATTATGGGAAAATCAACTTTGAGTTTCATCTCATTTGAATTATTTAAATAACCTTTTTCTTGTTTTATTAATTTTATTTCTTGTGCACTTGCTGTTAAATTTCTTCTAACTTGATGCCAAGAATTATTTGAATATTCATCTGTAGCATATCTATAGATATTTGAAGCATCATTTGTATTGGCATTTTGAGTTAATATAATTTCTTTATAGTTTAAATTTATATGTGTTATATCTTTATATAAACCTTTTAATATAGAGGATTCTTCTCTTAATGATGCCGATAAAATTTGTTTTGTCATTGATGGTGTTGTAAAATAAAACCATCTAGCAACTTCATAATGAGGAATATATACATTTTTATTTGTATTCTCATCTTTTAGAATGAAATAATATTGTCCTTGAATATGATATTTAGCATTAAAGTTATCAATTTTATTTGGAAAGTTTGGTAATACTAACTCTTGTCTCAATTCTGATATTTCAAATAATATTTTTGAATCAACCTTTTCTAAATTTAATAGTAAATTAACTTTTGTACCAGCGAATATATTAAGCTTCTTTTGATTATCAATAATTGAACCTATTGGAAAATTTGCCATATCTTTTAAATTTATATATACTAAGAAATATTCAGGATTCTCTTCTAGCATTTCTCTTAGAATTAAAGCTAATTTAAAATTTGTTTCTTGTTGATAAATATTACCATATGAAAAAACCACAACTCTTTTATCTTTTGGAAAATAAGTTAATGAAAATTCTTCTAATTCTAAATCAGGCATAACTATTCCTTGCTATCAAAATAATTTTATACAAAAATTTTAAATCTCTTAAATTAAAAGATATGAAATATTTAAATTATATTTATAATGTTATTCACATTAATAATATTTTAAAATTATAATAAATGATATTTACTTTAAGTTTAAATCTATAATTTTGTTAAAAAGATAGCCATAACCACCTAAAAATCATATTTATTTCATTTAAGTGTATTACGAATACTATTAAGATTATCTTAAGTTATAAGAAATTTTACAAACAACATATTATCAATATATTTAAAATAAATAGATAAAAATTCATTTAGTTAATTTTTAAGAACTTATTTTTTAACAGTGTACTTTCAAATTCTCATTATATTCTGAATATTTGCAACTTTTATTGAAAATTACATCCTCCACCAAATATAGAAGATTTTGTACTTGAATGATGTGGATTTCTAAAAGCTCTTATAGGGCTAAAATCAACATCTTTTAAATCAAGAGCTTGAAGTTTTGCCTTTTCAAGTATCTCTTCAAGATTCATAGGAGCTAAAATATATTGTAACCTTTTTGCTATCATTGATTTCCCACAACCTGGACTTCCTTCCATCAAAAAATTATGATTTCCAGCTGCACAAATAAGTGCTGCGTATTTCGCCATATCTTGACCTATAACATCTTTAAAATCTTCATCATATTTTTTATTATAAAAATATTGTTCATCTTTTATAGTTAAAACATGATATTTAATCTCCTCTTTTTTATACAAATAGTTATCTTTATCTTTACTTTTTACAAACTCTATTGCGCTATTTAAGGTATTTACAACATAAATATCGATATTTGGTATATTTCCTAATTTTTTAGCACTTTCCAAAGAGCTTACAACTCTTTTCAACTCTCCTTTTTTTGCCAAAGATAAAACTATTGCGAAAATATGACTTGTATCTTTTATTGTTCCATCAAGGGCTAGCTCACCAAAAAAGAAAAAATCATCAAATTCTATTTTGCTCTCATCAAATAAAGCAACTTGTAAAGCAATTGGTAAATCAAAATGTGAACCTTTTTTATTTAATTCACTAGGTGAGAGATTTATTGTTATTTTTAATGGTGGAAATTTGAAATTATTTAAAAGAAGAGAAGACTTTATTCTATCTTTTGACTCGTTGATGCTGGCACTAACCATGCCCACTATTGTAAAACTTGGCATCCCTTTTGTAAATGTTGCTTCAACATCAATAATTGTTGCTTCAATACTATCAAGTGTAGCAGATTTTATAATTTTCATACTTACTCTTTATCGTTTTTAAAATAGTACAATAATTTATTATATTATTGCAAAAAAACAAAATAATTATGATAAAATTTACTTCATGTCTTAATTCTGGAGGGAAATAGATGTCTACAAGCAAAAAATTATTTTTAACTATGTTTTTTAATGTTATGAGTTTAATCTTTATAATTTTAGTATCATTTTTTATTGCTAAAAAAAATATTGAAATTTTAATAAATAAAGATTTAGAAAGCGTAGGTTTATCAGTATTTAATTTAAGCTCTTTTTATGCAAAAAACAATCCTAAAGGATATGAAAACAAAGAGTTTAAAGATGCAATTAAAGAGATTAAAATTGGTAAAAGCGGTTATATATACTTTGTTGATGAATCTGGAAAAATAATAATTCATCCAACAATAGAGGGTAAAAATCTAGCTTCTTTAGATTTTATTCAAAAAATTATCAATAGTAATGATAAAAGCGGAATAGTTGAATACTACACTGATATAACAAATCAAGATAAAATAATATACTATAAATATATTCCTGAATGGAAAATGTGGGTTGTTCCAGGTATAAATAAAGAGGATTATGTAAAAGATATTTATGTTGAATTTTTCTACAAAATTGTTCTTCTGGGAGCATTCATAATTATTTTACAACTAATAATATTCTACTTAATAACAAGAGGAATTACAAAACAGATAAAAGATTTTTCATCTCATTTTAGAGAATTTCTTAGCTTCATCACTTATAAGCAAAATAGGATTGAAAAGAAAAAATTAGAGGGTAATTGTGAATTTTCAGTTATGACAAAAGATATAAATAGTGCAATTGATGAGTTTGATGATAAATTTAAGCATGATATGCGAGTAATAGGAGAGAGTGTTTTAACTTTTGATAAACTAAAAAAAGGTATTTTTAAATGTAGAGTAAACTCAAATAGTTCAAATCCAATGATAAACACTTTAAAAAATACAATAAATGATGCTTTAGATGATTTAGAAAATTATATGAGAGAGATAGAAAAAACTCTTATATCTTACACTAGCAATGATTATAAAGATAGAATTGTTATTAATAATAAGATTGCAAATCCATCAAGACTTTTAAAAGTTATTCAAAGTGTAAACTCTTTAGGTGATACTTTAGCAACACAAGCAAAAAATAGTTTAGAAAATGGTAGTTCTTTGGAGACTAACTCTAAAACTTTAAAAAACTCTATTGAAAATCTTACTTCAAAGATTACAAAACAGATTGAAAGTCTTGAAGAGACAACCTTAGCTGTAGAAAAAATATCAGAAATAACAAATAACAACTCAAAAAACACTACTTCCATGTCAAAATTAGCAGAAATTGTAAAACAAGCTGTTGAAGATGGTTACAATCTATCAAACAAAACAACTAAATCAATGGATGATATAAACGAAAAAGTTATAGCTATAAATGAAGCTATAACTATAATAGACCAAATAGCATTTCAAACAAATATTCTTTCATTAAATGCAGCTGTAGAAGCAGCAACTGCTGGTGAGGCTGGAAAAGGTTTTGCTGTTGTTGCAGGAGAAGTTAGAAATCTAGCAAACAAAAGTGCAGAAGCTGCAAATGAGATAAAAAAATTAGTAGAAATAGCAAATCAAAAAGCGCATGAAGGTAAAGATATATCAAATGAGATGCAAAATGGTTACAAAAATCTTCACACTCATATTACTGAAACTTTACAAATTATTCAAAATGTAAGTGATGCAGCAAATGAGCAGATGGTTGGAATAAATCAAGTAAGTCAAACTATAGTAAGCTTAGATCAAATATCAAAAGATAATCAAAAAGAGACAAATTTGATAAATGATATTTCAAATGTAGTATCATCTATGGCTATAGAAGTTTTAGAAGACGCAAAAAATAAAAAATTTTAAAATATAATTAAAATATAGGGGTATTTATATTATGAAAGAAGAAGAGACAATTTTAGATGATTATGCTTTTTTGGTTAGCGAAACTGATGAAAAAGGTATTATAAGGTTTGCAAATAGAGATTTTTGTAATATCGCTGAATATAATTTAGAAGAGCTAATAGGGAAACCTCACAATATTGTAAGACATAAAGATATGCCAAAAGTTGCTTTCAAAGATTTGTGGGAAACTGTTGCAAAAGGTAATATTTGGACTGGATATGTAAAAAATGCAACAAAAAGTGGTGGATATTACTGGGTTTTTGCAACAGTTTACCCTTTTTCATCTTGTGATGGAACAAAGGGATACTTATCTTGTAGGAGAAAAGCATCAAAAGATGAGATTGAAAAAATATCAAAACTATATGAAGTTTGGATAAATGAAGAAAAAAAATAAAAATTTTATTCTTTAAACTTTTGTTGATTAAAAAACTTATGGATATAATGCAACAAAAAATTAGGAATATATATGTCTGAACTTATTAATTGCCCAAGTTGTAATAACAAAATTCTATCAAGAATGGGTACAATATGTCCAAATTGTAAATATACGGTTGGATATTTCAATGGAGAGAAAAGAAGAAAGGGGTATGGAAGACTTTTTGCACTTACCATATTTGCACCATTTTTCTCATTTTTTACACTAGTTTTTGCTCAAATTAATTTTTATAGTTTTATTTTAGCAGTTATTGTGGCAATTTTTTTGGCAATTAAATCTTGTCCTATAAATTTTAAGACTGTTTTTGCTACAAATTTTGAAAAGCTGTTTTTTTGGAATATTTGGATTTTATCAAATATTTTTTTAAGTGTGATTATTTTTAATATTATTTCAAAAAGTATATAAGAAAAAATCTATTTTTTAGATTTTTTCCTATTTTTCCACTCTTTTTCAAATTTTTGTCGTTTTGTAAAAGATAGATTCTCAATAAAAACATGACCAGACAAATGCTCCATTTCATGTTGCCAAGCAACAGCTAAGAAATCTTCACACTCCATAGTCTGTTTTTCACCAAATCTATTAAAATACTCTACAACAATATGCTTTGCTCTTGTAATATCCTCATAAAAACCTGGTACACTAAGACACCCTTCTTGATATACTAATTCTCCATCTTTATGAGTAATTTTTGGATTTATAGCTTCAATTAAATCATTTTTATCTTGAATATCTTCTTCATTTATAGGATTTATAATTAAGACATTTAGTGGAACTGCTATTTGAATAGCTGCTAATCCTACACCAGAAGCTGCTATCATAGTTTCATACATATCATCCAAAAGAGTGTGAAGTTCGCTATTAAACTCCTCAACATCTTTTGATTTTGTTCGAAGTAATTTGTTTGGATATGTAATAATCTCTCTAATCATAGTTCTTCTTATTTATGTTTTTCAATAACTTCGTCTATAAGACCATATTTACAAGCTTCAGCTGCACTCATAAAGTTATCTCTATCAGTATCTTTTTCAATAGTTTTTACATCTTGTCCAGTTTGAGATGCTAAAATACTATTTAAAGTATCTTTTAGTCTTTGAATCTCTTTAGCTTGAATTTGAATATCCGTTGCTTGACCTCTAGCACCTCCTAAAGGTTGATGAATCATAATTCTAGAGTTTGGAAGAGAGTATCTCTTTCCTTTTGTCCCTGAACTAAGTAAAAAAGCGCCCATAGAAGCAGCTTGTCCAATGCAAATAGTACAAACATCTGGCTTGATATAATTCATAGTATCAAAAATAGACATTCCAGAAGTTACAACTCCACCTGGAGAGTTTATGTATAAATAGATATCTTTTTCAGGATCTTCAGCTTCTAAAAATAGAAGTTGAGCCACCACAGTTGAAGCAACTGCATCGTTGATTTCACCACTTAACATGATAATTCTATCTTTTAAAAGTCTTGAATAAATATCGTAACTTCTTTCTCCTCGACCTGTTTTTTCAACTACGTATGGTATATAACTCATTTTCTATCCTAAAATTATTTTTCTAATTTCTCATCAAAAAGTTTAGAGATAACTTTCTCTTCAATAATTGACATTTTAATTGCAGGTAAATATCCAGCTTCTTGATATTGTTTAATAACATTTTGTGGATTTTGACCCATTTGAAGTGCTTCAAAATATAAAAGTTGAGTAACTTCTTGGTCATTAACTTCAATACTCTCAGCTTTTGCTAAAGCATCGATAATAAACGTAGCTTTTACAGAGTTTGTAGCATCAGTTTTTAACTCTTCTTTAATCTCTTCTATTTTAGAAGGGTTCTCTTTTAACTCATTAATTTCAGCTTCACTCATAGATCTTATTTTACCATTTAATGCAAAGTTAATCTCTTGCTCAACTACAGTTTTAGGTAAAGCAAAATTGATTTTTTCAACTAAAGTATCTAAAAATTGTGGTTTTAACTCTTCTCTATAATAAGTTGCTTTTTCAGCTGCTACCATTTGCTCTTTTATTTTTTCTCTTAAAGTATCAATAGTTGCATCTTTTTCATTTGGAAGCATTTGTTTTGCAAACTCATCATTTAACTCACCTACTTTTCTCTCTTGAATCTCATGTAAAGTTACTTTAAATACAGCATCTTTTCCAGCTAAATCTTTTGCTTGATAATCTTTTGGGAATTGAACAGTAATATCTTTTTGCTCTTCATATTTCATACCAATAACTTGTTCTTCAAATCCTGGAATAAATGAACCAGAACCTATTTGAAGTGGGTATTTTTCAGCTTTTCCACCTTCAAATGCTACACCATCAACAAAACCTTCAAAATCAATCACAGCAAAATCACCATCTTTTACAGCTCTTTTTCTAGTAATTTTTTCTAATGGTGCTGATTGACTTGCAATTTCAGTAAGTCTAGCATCGATTTTTTCAATTCCAACTTCAATAGCTTTTACTTTTGGAACTAAAGATTTATAATCACCTAAATTTATTTGTGGTTTACAAGCTACAGAGATTTCTAACTCAACACTTCCATTATCTTTTTTCTCAAATTTAGAAATAGTAGGCTCTCCTATTAAATCTTCATTTTTAACATCAAGTTGTTTTAAACCTTCATCTAAAACTTTTCTAATAGCCTCACCTTGTGCATCTTCAATTAATTTATCTGCATATCTTTGTTTTACAACTGCAACAGGAACTTTTCCTTTTCTAAATCCTTGAACATTCATTGTTTTTGCAGCTTGAGCAGCTACTTTATCTAAGTTTTTTTCTATTAGCTCTTTTGAAATTGTTGCTTTAATCTCAACATTTGCTTCATCAACTCTATTTGCTTTAAATTCCATCAAATTTACTCCGAATTTTAATTTTAGCAAATATTTTATCTAATTTTTAATAAGGATTTTCTTTAAGTAACTATTTTGTTTTCAAACAAAAGATTAATAATCTTTTGTTTTTCTCATTTGAAGTAACTCTCTTTGAACAGAGATATTTATATCTTCATTTGCTTCAAAGTTTAATGAGTAGTTTCTGCCATCATAATCAACAGAATTTAAAATTATTTTCAAAGCTTCAAAACGAGCAAGCTGTTTATCATCACTTCTTATTATATGCCAAGGTGCACTTCTAGAAGTTGTACGTCTAAGCATTTCATATTTTTTTTCAGAAAATTCATCCCATAAATCTTGAGCTTGCATATCAACTTCAGAAAATTTCCACTGTCTTAAAGGATCATTTATTCTTCTATCAAATCTTCTTTTTTGCTCCTCTTTTGAAACAGAAAAATATAGTTTAATCAAAATCATACCCTGTCTTACTAAATCCTGCTCAAAATTTACAATATCTTCCATAAAAATTTCATGCTCTTCTGGTGTACAAAAACCAAAAATTGGCTCAACCATAGCACGATTATACCAAGATCTATCAAATAAAACTATCTCTCCACCTGTTGGAAAATGTTCAATATATCTTTGTAAAAACCATTGATTTCTCTGTGTTTCTGTTGGTTTACCAAGAGCTACAACTCTATAATGCTTATTATTCATATATCTTGTAATTCTTCTAATAGCTCCACCTTTTCCAGAAGCATCTCTTCCTTCAAAGATAATAATCATTCTTTTATTCTCTTTTTCTAACCAATTTTGAAGCTTTATTAATTCAATCTGATATGGTTTTAAAGATTGTAAATCATATATTTTTTGAATACCTTCAACTAAATCTTCATGTTTTACTTTTTTATACTCTCCTAAAATAGATTTTAGATAACTATTTTCTTCTTTTAATTTTTTTAACTCATTAGAGTCAATATTACTATTTTTAGAAATTACTTTTTTATCATCTTTAATTTCAATCTCATGAGAATTTTTTTGTATAGAAGATTTAAATTTTTCTATTAAGCTAATTGCCTTATTTAATGTAATGTTATCTCTTTTTTCATACCCCAAAACTTTAACATATCTTTTTTTATCATACTGAAATCTAGCAATATATTTTTTCCCAAAAATGGGATGATCATCTTTTGAAATATATAATCCACTATGAGTTGTTATATCAAAATCATTTAAATTCATTTTTACTCCTCATTTTCTCATTTCCTTCTTGCATATTTTCTATTTCAACTGCACCATTAATTAAAATTTTTCTATCAATTTTAAATATTGACTCATCTTTTGATTTTCTTCCATAATCAATTCCATTTAAAAGATGTCTAATACAATTTATTCTAGCTTTTTTCTTATTATCACTCTTAACAACAGTCCAAGGAGCTATTGGTGTATGAGAAGCCATAAGCATTGAAAACTTTGCATTTGTATATTTATCCCAAACTTTTTGAGCCTCTTTATCTATTGGAGATAATTTATATTGTTTTAAAGGATCATCTTCTCTTTTTTTAAATCTTCTCTCTTGCTCTTTTTTTGATACAGAAAAATAATATTTAAATAATATAATACCAGATTCTACAAGCATTTTTTCAAACTCTGGAACATCTTTTAAAAACTGTTCATGTTGTTCTTTTGTACAAAATCCCATAACAGGCTCAACACCTGCTCTATTGTACCAACTTCTATCAAATATAACTATCTCTCCAGAACTTGGGAAATGACTTACATATCTTTGAAAGTACCATTGAGTTTTTTCTTGTTCATTTGGTTTTTCCAATGCAACAATTCTAGCACCCCTTGGATTTAGGTGCTCAGTGATTCTTTTTATAGTTCCACCTTTTCCAGCTGCATCTCTTCCTTCAAAAATAATCAGAACTTTTAAACCTTTATCTTTTACATGATTTTGTAGTTTCAAAAGTTCAATTTGAAGCAGTGTAAGTCTTTTTTGATACTCTAAAGTCTCTTTTTTAATCCAAACTTGAACCTTTTGTTCTCCATCTTCCTCTTTTTCATTTAGTTCTTTTCTAGGTCTATTTTTATTAATTCCATGAGAGATATCTTCTTGTGTATCTATTTCTGAATTATCATCTTCAAATGCGTGTCTAACTAAGCTTCTATCGTGTCCCATATACTTTCCTTATGTAATTTTTATCAAGATAATTTTGATTTATAATCATTATAACCAAAGTTTTTTATAATTTTATAATTATTATCTTTAGTTTTTATAACAATTGATGGTAATTTTATACCATTAAAAGTGGTTGTTTTTACCATTGTATAATGAATCATATCTTCTAAAATTATCTTATCACCAACTTTTAAAGGTTCATCAAAAGAGTAATCTCCAATAATATCTCCAGCCAAACAAGTATTTCCACCTAATCTATATGTATATTTTTTCTCAAATGCTACTGCACTATTTCTAATCATTGCACGATATGGCATAGCTAAAGTATCGGGCATATGAGCTTCTGCACTAGTATCAAGAATTGCTAAATCCATTCCATTATTAACAATATCAAGCACAGTTGCTACTAAATAACCAGTTTGCCAACCAACTGCTTCACCTGGTTCCATATAAACTTCAAGATGAGGATATCTTGATTTGAAATCTTTTAAAAGATTAATCAATCCCTCAACATCATAATCAGCTCTTGTAATATGATGACCTCCTCCAAAATTTACCCATTTTAATTGAGAAAAATATTGAGAGAAATTTTTTTCAAAATTTGCTAAAGCACCCTTTAAAGCATCTACATTTTGTTCGCAAAGTGCGTGAAAATGGAACCCTTCTAGATATTGTAGTTGTGATTCATCAAAATTTGCTTTTGTAATACCAAGTCTTGAATTTGGAGCACAAGGATTATATAAATCTACTTCAACACTTGAATACTCAGGATTTAATCTCACTCCTAAAGATACTTTTTTAAAAGCTTTATCTTTATATCTTTTTAACTGATTAAATGAGTTAAATACTAAATGATTTGAGATAGATATAATTTCATCTATCTCTTCATCTTTAAATGCAGGGCTATATGTATGAACTTCTTTTCCAAACTCCTCTTTCGCTAAAAGTGCTTCATGAAGACCAGAGGCACAACAACCTTTAAGATATTTTTTACATAAATCAAAAGTTGAATACATAGCAAAACCTTTTAAAGCTAAAAGAATTTTAACTCCTGTCTCATCTTGAACTCTTTTTAAAAGTTTTAAATTTTTTTCTAAAAGTTCCTCTTCACAAACATATGCAGGGCTTGGAAGCTTATCAAAGCTATCAACTACTTCATAATTTTTATTCATAACTATTTCACATCAAGTTCAAGTATTTTCCAAGGAAGACCTTGAGTCATTAGCTCATCCATAAATGGTTTTGCATCAAACTCCTCTATATTAAATACACCTTTGTTTTTCCAAATACCTTTATATAAAAGTTTTGAACCAATCATAGCTGGAACTCCTGTTGTATAAGAAACTGCTTGTGCTCCAGTTTCTCTATAGCACTCTTGATGATCACAAACATTGTAGATGTAAACTTTTCTTGGTTTTCCATCTTTAATTCCTTCAATAATACATCCAATATTTGTTTTTCCAACAGTTCTAGGACCCAAACTTGCTGGATCTGGTAATAAAGTCTTTAGAAACTCTATTGGAATAATTTTTTGACCTTGATGTTCTACTGGCTCAATTCCTAACATTCCAACATTTTTTAAACAATTCATATGTTGAATATAAGAGTCTCCAAAAGTCATAAAAAATCTAATTCTTTTTAAACCTTTAATATTTTTAGATAATGACTCTAACTCTTCGTGATATAAAAGATATGAAGCCTTTACTCCAATTTCTGGATAGTCATGATCAACTCTAATTTCAAGTGGTTTTGTCTCAATCCACTCTCCATTTTCCCAATATCTTCCATTTGCACTTACTTCTCTAAGATTTATTTCTGGATTAAAGTTTGTAGCAAAAGCATAACCATGATCCCCTGCATTACAATCCATAATATCTATATAGTGAATCTCATCAAAAAGATTTTGCTCTGCATATGCACAAAATACTCCTGTAACACCTGGGTCAAATCCTGAACCTAAAAGTGCCATAATTCCAGCTTCTTTAAATTGAGCATCTCTTTCCCATTGAAGTTTATATTCAAACTTTGCTTCATCTGGATGTTCATAATTTGCTGTATCAACATAATCAACTTTACATTTTGTACAAGCATCCATAATTGTTAAATCTTGATATGGTAAAGCAACATTTAAAACTAATTTAGGATTTACTTTTTCAATTAGTTTAACAAGTTCATCAACACTATCTGCATCTACTTGTGCAGTATCTATCTTTACACCTTGATTTTTCAAAATATAATCTGCTATTGCATCACATTTGCTAAGAGTTCTAGAAGCTAATGTTATTTTTTCAAAAGTATCAATATTCATAGCACATTTTACAGTTGCAACTTGACTAACACCACCTGCACCTATTATCAAAATCCCTTTTTTACTCATTTTTAAAACTCCGATATTATTATTTTATGTTTAAATTATACAATTTTAAAATAAAAAAATTGATGAAACAAGTTAAATATTGAATTTAGTAACCATTTAATTACAAAATTAAATCTATTTTAATTTTATTCATATACAATACGGTTTTAAATTTGGGGATGACTTGGTATCGATTAGAGCAGTGAGTATAAGTTGCATGTCGGCCTGAACATGCCGTTACGCGGTTCATTTTTTTTAGACGCAAACAATACAAATTACGCTCCAGCTTACGCAAAAGCTGCGTAAGTTTAACAACTTATTGACTCGCCCAACGGCTTGAGTCTTCGGAGGCTAGCACTACAGATTCTATCTATGTAGGTAAATGCTGGTTCACAATAGATAGATTATCTTTGAGGAGTTGATTGAAACTTGAAGAGAAATTTTAAATCTTAGCTTTATGATTGCTTTTGGAAGTTGAGTTGTCATAGAGTGAAATTTTTCAACTTTGCTAAGCATGTAGACGCTTATATAAGCTGTTTTAAGACTGCGGTTCGATCCCGCACATCTCCACCAATTCTATAGATTTATATCATACAATATTAAAAAACTAAATTTCTCCTCTTAAATACGAATATAAAAGACCTAAATACTCATGAAATGCTAACTCAACTTTTTTTATATTTGTTCCACTAAAATATGATGATGGATATGTGCTTGTAAAGTATTTATGATTTGTTGGACTTTCTATAATATCTAAACCCTCTTTTTTAAATAACATTGATGCTCTTTTCATATGGCTTGCAGTTGTTACAAGAATTAGTTTTTTTCCATCTACTATTTTTTTACTCTCTATTGCCTCTTCTTTTGTATCTTTTGGAGTATCAAGTGTAATAATATCCGCTTCACTAACACCTAAAGATATAGCCAATCTTTTTTGCATTTGAGCATGAGAGTTTGGGTCATCAAAACTATATCCACTAACTATAAGTTTTGCATTTGATTCATTATTTTTTAAATTTTTATAATGTCTTATACCTTCTATTAATCTATTTATAGCTGTAGTATTTAACTCAGATGTAATAGCAAAATTTTCATTTGTTTTATGTCCATTTCCCAAAACTAAAATATACTCTATATCTTTTGGTGTATCTTTTAAAGATTGATGAGCATTTTCAAGTGGAGAAATTATCATATTTGATATAGTTTGATTTGATATTAATGCAAACCACAAAAAACTCAAAAATAAAAATATTTTTGCTTTTTTATAAGAGTTTTTTAGTAAAAAAACTAAAGCCAAAAGCAATAAGAAAAGTCCAATTGGTACAGGCATTAAAAAAGCTGCGATAATTTTTTTTAACAAAAACATCTATTCTCCTATTATTGCTGATGTATATCCAACAACTCGTGTTTTATCATTTGAAATATCAGCACTTGTGCAATAATGCAAAAGTTTTGTTTGAAGATTATTTTTAATTGAATATTCAATAATAGCTTCTAATCCAACTTTACCACAAGCCTCACAATTTTCAAAAGCTTTTAAATCTTTATTTGTTATTGCATTTAAACAAATTAAATCTAGTTTCATAGCATCTTGTTGTGAATAAAAATGGCTTAAATCACTACTTACAACCAAAAGTGTATCTTTTGATTTTAAAATATAATCAAACACTTTTTCTAAACTAAAATAATCAATATCTCCATAAACAATCTCAACAAAATCAATATTCCCAAAATAGTATTTTATAAAAGGAGCTTGAACTTCTGTTGAGTGTTCAAAGCTACACTCATCTTGAAAACTTAGAAAGTCAAATTTGTTTAGTAAATCTTTTGAATATTCTAAATCTATTTTTAAATTTCCAAAAAGAGTTTCATATTCGTTATAAAAACAGAGACTAGCTCCACTAAACCAAAATTTATGAGACGGTCCTACTACAACAACTCTTTTATAATTATTTAAACTAGCTATTTTATAAGCTTTATTTGCTGTAAATCCACTATAAATATATCCAGCATGAGGAACAATAATTGCATTTATATTTTTAAAACTATTTTTATCATCTTTGGTTTTATTAAATTTTTCAAAATAATCCAATAGCTCTTTTTTATTATCTGGATAAAAACAACCACTTACAACAGATTTTCTTACACTCATTTTATTTTCTCTACCTCATATTTATATACTTTTGGTTTAAAATTATCATCTACTTCAAATCCACCTTTATAGCATAAATGAGCAAAAAAATCATCAAAATTTGGTAACATATCCCAAACTTGTGGCAAAAAAGTACTTCTTTTTCCATCTTGCTCAATAATAACGCCATCTACATATGGTCTTATTTTTGATTTTAAATCTTCAAAATCTTTGTACTCTACTATAATAGGAGGTGTTAAAATGGATATTTCAATCTCTATTTTCTTAAACTCTTCAAAACTTAACTCTAAAAATCTTGGATCCTCAAAAGCTGCCATATATGCATTATTTACTAAATCATCAAATAAAGTTCTATTTGCTTCTAAACTTCCTATACAACCTCTTAACTCTTTATTTAAAGTAAGAGTTACAAAGCTTGCCCTCTTTTCATTTAAAAAGTTATTATTTTTTAATAACTCTTTTTTATCAATATTTATTTTATTATTAAATTTTCTCTCTATTGATTTTTTTGCTATATTTATTAATATATCTTTATTCATTGTAATCTCCAATTGTTTTATAAAACAATTACAATTTTAGTATAAATATGATTGATTATAATCAATAGAGCAATATTTTTTCTCATATATAATGCATTTAGATAAAAATATTTGAAGTAATAGGAGTAGAAAATGTTAGGTGAAGTAGTTAGGAATAGACCTGAAATTGCCTTGGATGATTTTTTACCTATATTTTTATCATCGTCTTTAGTACTTGTTTTTGGTGCTTTGTTTGTGGGTATTTATACTTTAGTAAAAATGGGTTATTTAAAAAAGTTTTATATGCCTTTTGCATATCTTTTTTGGATACTTCAAGCTTACTGTATGTATTTTATGGCTACAAGACTTCAAGTAGGAGATTTTGTTGGGAAAGTTTTATTTATCACTATGATAGCTTATCTTACTTTACCTCATCTTTATTACTATTTGAACAGCAAAGCAGAAGAAGAGTATGAAAATTAATAAAAAAGGGGGAAAGTAGCAATGTCTAAAAAAGTGTCTGTATGGACAGATAATCGTTTTTGGCAAAGATCAGCTGCTTGGGTTACTGGTGTAGCTGCCATGTTACTAATTTGGCTAACTTTTGACAGTATGAGTCAAATTAAAATGGGTTCGCAAGAGGATCTTAGTAGTGGGATAACAAAAAGAGTTCCATCTCCAACTGTTATAAACTATAAAGTTTCTTATGAGTTTAGCGAAAAAAGAGGTCACGAAGTACCTGTAATTGGAGAAAAAGAGAAATTCTTTGGAAGAGATGATTACAGCGAGGAAGAAGCTCTGGCTTTATTAAATTTGGGTAAATTAGCTTCTCAAACTAAAAACTGTATGAATTGTCATACTTTACTTGGAAATGGTGCATACTATGCTCCTGATTTAACTAAAGCTTGGCTTGATCCTATGTGGGATTCATATATGCTTAGAATGGGAAAAGCTTCAAAAGAAGAGGCTATAGCTGAATTTTTACAACATCCATCTGATAATCCATCAAATGAGAGAATGATGCCAAATCTTGGTATCACAGCAGATGAAGCAAAAGGTTTAGTGGCATTTTTAAAACATATGTCATCAATAGATACAAATGGTTTCCCTAGAAACTTTGGGAAAATCGAAGGAGGAATTCATGGTAGATAATATGAAATCTCAATCTAAACAGTTAGGAAAAATGTATTTTACAGTTGCAGCAATACTTTTTGGTGCACAAATACTATTTGGTCTAATTGCTGGGACTCAGTTTGTATATAGTGGATTTTTATTTGAACTATTGGATTTCAATGTTGCTAGAATGGTACACATAAATGCTTTAGTTGTTTGGCTTTTATATGCAATGATTGGTTCTGTTTACTATTTACTTCCTGATGAGACAAAAATAGAGACTGTTGGAATTGGTTTGGGAAAACTTGGATTTTATGTACTAACTTTAGCTGTTACAGTTGTAGTATTGGTATATATTTTAGTACAAGTAGGACCTGCAAATGAGCTGTCTATTTGGCTAATTCACGAAGGAAGAGAGTATATTGAAGCTCCTAGATGGGCTGATATTGGTATAGTTGTTGTTGTTTTAATCTTTTTAGCAAATGTTTATTTAACTGCAATAAAAGGTGAAAGAACAGGAATTATTACAGTTTTAATGGCTGACTTACTTGCTCTTGCTGGATTATATTTAGCTGGAATGTTTTATACAAATAATATCTCTATTGATCAATACTGGTGGTGGTGGGTTATTCACCTTTGGGTTGAAGCTACTTGGGAAGTATTTGTTGCCTCTGTTATTGGTTGGGCATTGATTAAAATAATTGGTGCAAATAGACAAATTGTTGAAATGTGGTTATGGATTGAAGTAGCAATGCTATTTGGTTCTGGAATTTTGGGAATCGGTCACCACTATTTCTGGATTGGAACACCTGAATATTGGTGGGAAATTGGAGCACTTTTCTCTGCACTTGAACCTGTACCTTTAGTTGCAATGTTTGTGCATGTAATGTATGACTGGGGGAAAGAGCAAGGATTACAAAAAGGTATC
Organism: Arcobacter thermotolerans; assembly: GCF_983172305.1. NCBI lineage: Bacteria > Pseudomonadati > Campylobacterota > Epsilonproteobacteria > Campylobacterales > Arcobacteraceae > Arcobacter > Arcobacter thermotolerans. Next base: position 14,745 of record NZ_CFAFZJ010000005.1, on the reverse strand, counting down.
CATGGAAAAGCTCAAATGAATAATACTCCAGCTTTTTTATGGTTTTGTGCAAGTGCCTTTGGTAACTTTTTAGGTGCTGGTATTTGGGGATTTTTCCACACATTACCACAAATGAATATTTACACTCACGGTACACAATTTACATCAGCTCACGGTCACTTAGCTTTCTTTGGAGCATTTGCAATGGCAATGATTGCAATGTTTTATATGGGAGTTCAAGGTACTAAAAAAGAGTTAAAGATGACAAGTCTTACAAAATGGGGATTTGCTTTAATAACTATTGGGGTTGTTGGAATGACAGTAGCTTTAACTATCGCTGGATATGGTCAAGTTATGATTGAAAGAGCGCAGTTTGGTGCGACTTGGGAAGCATATTTTATTGGTCAAAGCAGTGTTTGGTTTAAACAGGCTATGGGTTGGAGATTAGTTATGGGTCTTGTTACATTTGTAGGTTTCTTATTTTTAGTAATTGATTTACTAACAATAAAAAATGCAAAAATAAATCAAGAATCATAAAAGGAGGTAATTATGTTTACAGAATTTACAGATATTGTTCCAAGTTTTTTTGGATGGTTAAATCAAGGTCCTATGACTTTGACACTATTTTTACATGGAGCAATAGTTCTTCCAATGTATTTTATATACAAACAAGAGAAGAAAAGATTAGAGAGTGAAAATAAAGGCAAGTAAAGTTTTATAGTGGTAAAGCACTATAAAACTTACTAAACTATTGTTTGGTTGTATATCTATTTTATTAAAAGGGAGAAAAAGATGAAATTAACAAAAGTTTTAAGTATGGTAGCAATTGCTAGCTTGGGTTTAACAACTGTTTCTATGGCTGAAGAGATAAAATTAACTGAAGAGCAGATGAAAGATGCCAATCAAGTATATTTTGATAGATGTGCTGGTTGTCATGGAATGCTAAGAAAAGGAGCTTTAGGTCCTACACTTGAAGCAAAAGAGATGAAAACTAGAGGTACTGAGTATCTAAAAACAATAATTCATGAAGGTACACCTGGAGGAATGCCAGATTGGGGAAAATCTGGTGAATTAACAGCTGCTCAAACTGAATTAATGGCAAAATATATTCAAGTAGAGGCTCAAACTCCACCTGAAAAATCTATTGCTGATATGAAAAAATCTCATAAAGTTTTAGTTCCTGTAAAAGATAGACCAACAAAACCTGAAGTTGGTGCTGAAAACTGGAAAGATTATTTCTCAATCATCTTAAGAGATGTTGGACAAATTGCTATTATTGATGGAAAAACAAAGGAGATTAAATCTGTTGTTCCATCTGGATTTGCAACACACATCACAAGAACAGGTGCATCTGGAAGATATATGTATGTTATTGGTAGAGATGGAAAAGCATCTATGATTGATATGTGGATGAAAGAACCTAAAAATGTTGCAGAGATTCAAGTTTGTAACGATGCTAGAGCAATTGACACTTCAAAACATAAAGATTATCTTGATAAATATGCCGTTGTTGGTTGTTATTGGCCACCATCAATTGTTACTTTAGAAGCAGATACACTTGACCCATTAAAAATTGTTTCAACAGGAAGTTATACTTATGATACAAATGAGTATTTAAGAGAAGCTAGAGTCGCTGCAATTATTGCATCTCATGATAAACCAGAGTGGATTGTTAACATTAAAGAGACAGGTCAAGTTTGGTTATATGACTACTCAAATGTTAAAAATCCAAAAGTTACAATGGTTGAAGCTGAGAGATTCTTACACGATGGTGGTTGGGATTTATCAAAAAGATATTTCATGACAGCTGCAAATGCTAGAGATGTTATCTCTGTTATTGATACAAAAGATGGTAAATTAGTTGCAAATATCCCATCTCAAGGAAATAAACCACATCCAGGACGTGGTGCAAATGTTGATCATCCAACTTATGGTCCTCTATGGGCATCTGGACATATTGGTTCAAATGATATAATATTTATTGGAACAGACCCTGTAAAACATCCAAAAAATGCTTGGAAAGTTGTTAAAAAAATTCAACTACCAGGTGAAGGTGGAGGAAACTTGTTTGTAAAAGGACATCCAAATTCACCATATATCTTTGCTGATAGACCTGTTCATCCTGATAGAAAGATACAAACATCATTTTATGTAATTGATAAAAATAAACTTGAAGTTGTAAAAACTATACAAATACCTGAAAAATATCTTCCTTCTGTAAAAGTTGGAGATAAAACAATTGAGTCAAGAGGACCAGTTCACTTTGAATTCAATGCTGATGGTACTGAGGTTTGGACTAGTATTTGGGGTAATAAAGAGGTTGCAACTGCTATTTTAGTTTATGATGCAAAAACATTAGAACTGAAAAAAGCGATTGAAGACCCTAGACTTAAAACACCTACTGGTAAGTTTAATGTTACAAACACTATGAAAGATGTTTATTAAAAAAAGAGTATCAAGCCTTAGGGCTTGATATTTTTATATCTATTTTCTTTGGGGGATCTTATGAAATTCTTATCAAACATATCAAAAGTATCAATTTTTACAATCTTTTTTTTAAGCAATGTTTTTGCACAAATCGATGGAGCTACAGCACATATGGCTGAAGCATTACCTAAAAAAGAGATAGGAAAAGAGTTGTATAATCAATATTGTGCCTCTTGTCATCATGAAAAAAGAGTTGGAATAGATGGTCCACCACTTCTTCCAAATAATCTAAAAAAGTATGATGAAAAAGATTTAGCTTCAAAAATAAAAGATGGTTTTCCACAAACTTTAATGCCCAAATATGATTTTTTATCTCTATACGAATTACATCAAATAGCAAGATACATAAAATCTCCTATTGATGGAGTCTTTTCTTGGGATTTAAATGATATAAATAAATCTATCACTTCATTTAAAGACCCTATAAATCCCTTAAATATAAAAGATAAAGAGCAAATTTTACCAGTAGTTGAAAGAGATGGAAACAAAACTTGGATTATGGAAGATAGAAGAGTTTTGAGTAAATTCCCACTAAATAATATTCACGGTGGAATAAAATTTACTATGGATGCAAAAACTATTTATGTTCCAACAAGAGATGGTTGGATACAAAATTATTCACTTGAAACTGGTCAAAGGATGAATAAAATAAGAGCTTGTATAAATCTAAGAAATATCTCTTTAAGTCGTGATGAGCAAAACTTATTTGCAACATGTCTTTTGCCAGAACAGTTAGTTGTGATGAATCCAAAAACTATGGAAGCAAAAGATATTTTAAAAATAGATGGGAAAATATCTGCTTTATATGAACTATATAGTAAAGATGAGGCTATTTTTACTTTTAGAGATAAGCCATTAATTGGAAGATTAGATACAAAAACAAATGAAATAAAATATATAGATATTAAAGAACCTATAGAGGACTTTTTTATAGATCCTTTTGATGATTTTTTAATAGGAACTGCAAGAGGAGGAGATGTTTTAAGAGTTTATAGCTTAAAAGATAATAGTGTAGTTTTTGAACATGAAATGAAAGGTATGCCACATCTTTTTTCTGCAACATATTGGTATAAAGATGGAAATTTCTATTTTGCAACTCCCCATATAAAAAAATCTTACATAACTATTTGGAAAATGTATGATTGGGAATTTGTAAAAGAAGTAGATATTAAAGGAGATGGTTTTTTTGTAAAAACACATCCAAATACACCATATTTATGGGCTGACAATGGAAGTGATAAATTAGTTTTAATAGATAAAGACGATTATAGTTTAAAAACAATAACTCCAAGAGAGGGAAAAAAATATATTCACACAGAGTATAGTGGAGATGGAAAATATGCATATTTGAGTATTTATGAAAAAAATGGTGAGATAATTGTAATTGATACAAATAGTTTTAAAGAACTAGCAAGTTATGATGCAAATGTACCTGTTGGAAAATATAACTTTATAAATAAAAATAGAGAGTTCTATCCAAGGCTTTTTGGAATAGATATTTTTAAACAAAACTGTAACTCAAAGTTACCTTGTGACAGTTCAAACTTTAATTATTATGAAAATAAAAGTTTTGAAGATTTTAAAAAAACTATTAAATAAGGAAAAATATGAAAAAATTTATAACAGCCTCAATATTTTTAGCTATAAGTTTAAATGCTCAAACTTTAGCAACAGTAAATAATCAAGAGATAAAAGTTGAAGATGTAAACAACTTTTTAAAATCAACAGATCAAAATATGGATTATAATAAACTAGACAATAAAGCAAAAAATCTAACTCTTCATCAAACAATAGAAAAAACTCTTTTAATTCAAGAGGCACAAAAAGAGAACCTTGATAAAACAGAAGAGTTTAAAAATACTATAGAAGATTTTAAGAACTCTTTATTGATAGAATTTTTTATGAAAAATGAGTTTTCAAAGATAGAAATATCAAAAAATGAAGTTGAAAACTACTATAACTCACATTTATATGAATTTCAACAAGATAAAAAATTAAAAGCTAGACATATTTTAGTTGAAAATATTAAAACAGCTTCAGATATTATAAAAGAGCTTGAAAAATCAAAAAACAGAGAGCTTACATTTGTAGAACTAGCTAGTAAAAACTCTATTGATGGTTCAAGACAGAGTGGTGGGGAGTTAGGTTGGTTTTCAAAAGGTGATATGATAGATGAGTTTTGGGATGCAACTTTGAAATTAAAACCTAAAGAATTTACAAAAGAGCCTGTAAAATCGATGTTTGGTTACCATATCATATTTTTAGATGAAATTCAAGAACCTTTAACAATTAAATTAGACCAAGTTTATAGTAATATTGAAAATCAAATAAGAATGGATAAATTTCAATCTGTAATTGATGAGAGAATTAAAAATATAAAAAAAGATGCAAAGATTATAATTAAATAAATTTGCATAAAAAAGGGGTTTATTGTGAGATATTTTTTTATATTGGTTTTACTATTTTGTATAAATCTACAAGCTTCACAAAATGATGGAGAGAAACTTTTTAAAAAGTATTGTTGGGGTTGCCATCATGAAACTTCAATGGCTTTTGGACCATCTTTTAATCAAATTGCAAACCAAAGAGATAGTGGACAAATTATTGCACATATTGTAAATCCAAAAAGTAACTATCAATCTTTAGGATATAAAAGAACTGCAATGCCTGCATTTCCACAACTAAATGCTAAAGAGCTTCAAGATTTAACAAACTTTATTCTAAGCTTCAAGGATAAATAATGTTTAGATTATCAAACCTTATAAAATCAACTCTACAAGAGCAAAAAAGTAGAAGTTTAGATGGAAGTATTATAATTTGGAATATGACAAATCGTTGTAATTTACTCTGTCACCACTGCTATAGCAAAGCTAGTGCAAATGAGAAAGAGAGTTTATCATTAGAAGATATTTTAAAAACTATTCCAAAACTCAAAAATGCTAATATTAATTTTGTAATCTTTAGTGGAGGTGAGCCACTTTTAAGAAAAGATATTTTCGAAATTGCACAATGTATGAAAGATAATAAAATTATGACTTATCTTTCAACAAATGGTACATATATAAACGAAAAAAATGCACAAAAAATTATAGATACTTTTAACTATATAGGTATTTCAATAGATGGAATAGGAGAAGTTCACGACTATTTTAGAGGACAAAAAGGCTCGTATGCTAAAAGTATTGAGGCTATAAAAACTATTCAAAAAAAAGGTGGAAATGCTGGTATTAGATTTACGATTACAAAAGAGACTGAAAGTAGCTTTTATGATATTTTTACCCTTGCTGAAGAGTTAAATGTGAACAAAATATATATCTCTCATCTTGTATATTCAGGTCGTGGAAAAGAGAATCTTGAGATTGACATAAGTAAAGAAAAAAGAAGAGAGTATGTAAATTTTATGATAAATAAGGCATTTGAGTATTATGAAAATGGAAAAGATATAGATATTGTTACAGGAAATATGGAGATGGATGCCATAATACTTTTAAAAGAGTTTGAAAAAAAATATCCAGATTTTGTGAACTCTTTAAAAAATAGATTAAAATCTTGGGGTGGAAATAGTGCTGGAAAAAGACTTGGAAATATGGATTGGAATGGTTTTGTAAAACCAGACCCATTTTTTCCTATGACTATTGGAAACTATTTAGAAAAAGATTTTGATAAAATTTGGTTAGATGATAATAATGAATTACTAAAAAAGCTAAGAGAGTTTCCACGAAATATAAAAGGGAAATGTAGCTCATGCAAATATATAGATATTTGTAATGGTGGTTCAAGAAGTAGAGCTTATGCAATAAGTGGTGATTTATGGGATGAAGATCCATCTTGTTATTTGACTTTAGAAGAGATAAAGGGGTAAAAATGTTAAAAAAAATAGCTTTAAGTCTAATAGTAGCTAGTAGTTTATTTGCTAGTGAAAAAATATTTGTAGTTGAAAGAGAGAGTTCTAGCATAGCTGTTATTGAAAATGATAAATTCAAAAATAGAATGGAGAACTTTAGAAATATGAATCACGGAGTTGTGAAGTTTTATAAAGATGAAGCTTATGCAATTTCAAGAGATGGATATGTTATAAAGTTTGACCCAAAAAAAGAGATTATAGAAGCTGAATACAAAACTAGTAAAAGTGCAATAGGATTTGAAATCTCAGAATACTTTGTAGCTGTTGCAAACTATGATGATAAAAGTGTTGATGTTTTAACAAAAGATTTAAAACCTCTAAAAAAAATAGTTACAAACTCACGAAATGTAGGGATAAAACTATATAAAAACTATATGATTTTTTCTCAAATGGATAGTGACATAATATCTGTTTATAAAGATTTAAATGAAGGAAAAAAAGAGCCAAATTTTGTTTTACACAAAGAGTTTAAAAATGCAGGTGAAATGCCTTTTGATGCTATGCTTCAAGAACAAAGTTATATAATGGGCTTTTTTAACTCTGCTTTTTTTGGAGTTGTTGATTTAGAGAAAATGGAGTATAAAAAAATAGATGTTTTTTTAGATGAAAAAAAACAACAAGTTTTAAAAGTACCTCATTTTGGTTTTTGGAGTTTGAGTAAAGATGAGATTTTTATACCAGCAGTTGGAGATAATAAAGTTTTTGTTTATGATAAAAAATTTAAATTCCTAAAATCAATAGATATAAAAGGAATGCCTGTTTTCACAAGTCTTAGCCCAAATAAAGATTTTTTAGCAGTAACTTTTTCTGGAGAAGATTTTCCATATTTACAAATTCTTGATACAAAAACTTTTAAAGTTATAAAAGAGTATAAATTTGATGGTAAAGTATTACATGTAAGATGGTCAAATGATAAAAATGAACTATATGTAAGTGTAAATGATAGTAATAAAATAGAGGTTTTAGACACAATTACTTGGAAAAATATTAAAACTATAAATGATATTAAAAAACCTTCTGGTATATTTATTTTTGAGGAGAGATAGAGTATGAAAAAAGTATATTTAACTGGTGCAGGACCTGGAGATATTGAGCTTATGACTTTAAAAGCAGCAAGAGTTATAAAAGAGGCAGATGTGATCATATATGATAAACTTGCGAATCCTGAGATATTAGAGATGGCAAAAGATGGAACAGAATTTATATTTGTAGGTAAAGAGTTTGGAAAACATTTAATACCACAAGATGAGATAAATGAGATAATATATCAAGCTTCTCTTAAATACGATCTTGTAGTAAGACTAAAAGGTGGTGACCCTTTTGTATTTGGTAGAGGTGGAGAAGAAGCTCTTTATTTAAAAGAGCGTGGAGTTAAGTTTGAAATAATTCCAGGTATTACTTCAAGCATTAGCGTTCCTGCATACGCAGGAATTCCTGTAACTCATAGAGGAATTACTTGCTCTTTTAGAGTAGTAACCGGTCATGAAGCACCAAATAAAAAAGATACTCAAATAAATTGGGATAGTTTTATTGCAGATGAAACAATAGTCTTCCTAATGGGAATTCATAATATAAAATTAATATCAAAAAAACTAATCAAAATTGGGAAACCATCTACAACTCCTTGTGCTGTTATATCAAAAGGTACAACAAATGAGCAAAAAGTAATTGTTGGAACACTTGAAGATATTGCAGATAAAGCCAAAGAGATTCCAACTCCTGCGATAATCGTTGTTGGAGAAGTTGTAAAATTAAGAGAAGAGTTAAAGTGGTTTGAAGAGTAGGAAACCCTACTTTTCAATTTTAAATTCCAAAAAACTCTTTAACCCAAACTAACTCTTGACTGTTTAAATCTACTCTTTTTAGCTCTTGTTTATCTTTATTTAAAACTATTAAAATATTTCCATCTAGTATTAAGTTATCTTTCCCCCACTCTTTATCAAGTTTATCAGTTATATGAAAAATCTGAGAGTTTTTTGGTTTCTCTTTTTCTCTTCCATCTTTATATACTATTGCTAATCCGCCTGTTCTTTTCTCTATTGTATATGGAAGATACTCTTGCAAAATACCATAAACTCTTTCGTTTTTATTTTCAGGTAAGGAATTTTTAAAGCCAATAAAACCAACTACAAAAAATATAGCAACTAATAATATTAATAAAATATTTTTCTTATTTTTGTCCACTTTTTTTCTCCCATGAATTTATATAATCTTTTACTTTATTGTCAAAATATCGCATTCTCTCTTTTCCTTTTGGAATTGTGCTTCTCAACTCTTTTAACTCTTTTAAAAAATCTTCAACTCCTTCTGGAATTAAATTAGAAAGAAATGTTTTAAAATTTTTTGCAAATGCAGGAGAGCTTCCACTTGTAGAAATTGCAACAGTTAAATCCCCTCTTTTAATATATGAAGGGAAAATAAAATCACAATACTGCTGTAAATCTACACAGTTACAAAGAATCTTATACTCTCTTGTCTCAAAATAGATATCCTCTTGTAGAACAAAATCATCTACAGCAACAATAACTATATCATAACCTTTAGCATCACCTTTTTCATACTCTTTTTGAAAAATCTTAAGACTATGTTTATCTATTAAATCATCTATTTTTTCACTAAAATTTTTTGAAATCAAAGTAATATTTGAAGAAAAATTCAAAAGATGTTCTAACTTTTCTAAAGCTATATTACCACCACCAACTATCAAAATAGTTTTATCATCAAATTTTAAAAAAGCTGGAAAATATGCCACTAAAAATCCTTTTTTTATATATTTTATTCTATCAAAGCTTATGCTATTCTATCTTAATTTAAGTCAATCTATAAAAATTATTATTAAGTTAAAATTTTTTTAATTTAAAATAGGAGAGAAAAATATGACACAAATTCCCCAACTAGAACTAAAAAATGAAGTTCTACTTAGAATCCAAAAAAATTTTCCACTTGCAAAAAAACCTTTTCTTAATATTGCAAATGAACTTCATACAACAGAAGAGAGAGTTTTAGAAATTTTAAATGAAGCAAAAAGAGATGGTATTATAAGACAAACATCTGCTATTTTTGATACAAAAAAGCTGGGGTATAAATCATCTTTAGTAGCATTTGAAATTGAAGAGAAAGATATACCAAATGCTGTAAAAATTTTAAACTCTCATCCTGGAATCTCTCATAACTATGAAAGAAATCACTCTTTTAATATTTGGTTCACTATTGCTATAGCTCCAAATTCTAATTTGGGACTAGAAAAAAGTATTGAGATTTTAGCTAAAAAAACAAATGCAAAAAATTATATAATACTTCCAACTTTAAAATTATTTAAAATTTCAGTAAAACTTGATACTACAAATAAAGAGGAAAAACAAGAGAAATTAATTCAAAAAAGTTTTACAAATCTTGATTTATCAGAGTCTCACTACAAATTTATCAAACTTTTACAACAAGATATAGAGTTTAAAAGTGAGCCTTTTAAATTTATAGTTGATGAACTAAATATTAGCTATGATGAACTTTTTACAACTGTTCAAGAATTTATAAACTCTGGTGTTATGCGAAGATTTGCCTCAATTTTAAATCATAGAAAAGCTGGTTTTAGTGCAAATGCTATGGTTGTTTGGGATATTGATGAAAAAAATTCTCAAAATATAGGAGAAATAGCAGCATCTTTTAGTGCGGTAAGTCACTGTTATTTAAGACCTCAATATCCAAACTGGAAATACAATCTTTTTACAATGATTCATGGTAAAACCGAAGATGATACTCAAAAAACAATAGAAGATATAGCAAATAAAATTGAATATAGAGACAAAATGGCACTATACTCAAGTAAAGAGTTTAAAAAAGTAAGAATTATTTACTTTAGTGATGAGTTTGAAAACTGGGAAAAAGAGAATAATAATTAAAAATGGAGTATAAAATGAAACTTTTTTTTGAACTTGAAATTGCCTATATTTTTATAGCTATATTTTTTCTTATAGTAACAGCTATTGTAACCACAAGAAAATTTTCTCCACCAAATAGCTTTAAAAAAGTTTTTCCACCTGTTTTAATATTTCTAATTATTGCAATTTTTGCTCATTTTAAAGTTACAACTTCAAGAATGGCTGAAGTTGAAAGTGAGTTTTTAAAAGGTGAAACAGTTCTTTGTGAAAATAGAACAAAAAGAGAAGTTTCAAAATCAATTATGATAAATGATAAATTAGGTTGGAATTTAAAAGATAATATATTTTCAAATCCTGAATATTTTAAAAATTTTCATAGCGCAAGATGTGTAAAAATGCTTGAAAATATGAAAAAAGAGTATATAAAATAAGCAACAAATTGCTTATTTTATTAAAATGGTATTTTAACTAGCCTCTTTTTGCCACTTTCTTTTTAGATTATGAATATAAATTATTAGAATAAAAAAGATAGAGGACGTTATTCCCAAAGCTACAAGTAAACTAGTTTCACTAGGTATTGTCTCAAGTAAAATAAGCTTTCTAATTATAACAACAAAAGCTATTTCCAAAAATGTCAAAGAGTAATCAAAACCATTTTTAATAAAAAGAGTTTTTACAATTGCAATTACAATCAAAGTAAAAAGACCATCTGTTAATATAGTCTTAATAGAAGAGAAATTCAAAGCTCCTTGCTCTATAGTAAAAGCTATTAATTTATATCCTAAACTCAACAAACAAACTGCTAAATATATAATCATTATTACAATAAAAATATATTTAAGCATATTTATAACTCTTAAAAGTATAGTATCTACTCTACTTTCTAAAACTTTATCTATACTATTTACTTTAAAAAAAACTCTCTCTATAAAACTCTTTTTCTCTTTTTCATCCATCTTCGACCTTTTGAACACTCACAAAATTTTTTGCGAATAGTATCCAAAAAAAACATAAAAAAATTAATTTTTATCTATTATATCTTTTATGGCATCTATAAAATTATCATTATAATTTACACATTTACAAACTTTATAATCTAATATTCCTAAATCTTGTGAAATATGTCTATATTCAATATCCAGTTCAAAAGTAGTTTCAGAGTTATCAACTATGAAAGATAGTGGATAAATAATAACTTTTTGATCTTTAAAATTTTTTAACATATCTTCAAGAGATGGTTCAAGCCACTTCAAAGGACCAACTTTTGATTGATATGCAAGATTTATTGATTTGAAGTTTATATTTTTATCTTTTAATTTTTGACTTAAAATCTCAACATGCTCAATCATCTGTTTTTCATAAGGATCACCATTATCTACAATTTTTTGAGGTAAACCATGGGCTGAGAATATTAGATTATAATCATCTTTTCCATCTTGAATTCTTTGGATTTCATCTACAATACAACTATTAAATTTATCATTTCTATAAAAATCATATATAGATTTTATTTCAAAACTATTTTTTGCAAACTTAATAAAATCTTCTAAAGATGATTTTGTAGTTGTTGTAGAGTATTGAGGATATAAAGGAAGAAGTAAAACTTCTTCTATACCATCTTTTTTTAAATTTTCAATCACATCTTTTGCAAAAGGTGGAGTATATCGCATAACCTGATATGTTTTAAAATTTTTAATTTTTTCATTACATTTTTCTACTAATTTTTCAGTTAAAGGATTTATAGGAGAACAATTTCCTATAAGCTCATAGTTTTTCCACGCTTCATTTAATCTTTTATTTACAATCAAAGAAGCTACTATTTTTCTTATAAATGAACTTTTTATAGTCAAAATATTTTCATCATTAAACATATTTGTTAAAAACATTTTTAACTCATTTTTATCTCTAGCTCCACCCATATTTAAAAGTATCAAAGCTCTTTTTTTATTTTCCATTTTCCAACCTTATTATTTCATTACTACACCAATAAGCCATATCTATATCGTGAGTTACAAGTAAAATTCCACAATCACTTAGAAGATTTACAATTAATTTCATAGTATCATAAGCAATTATATTATCTAGTGCGGATGTTGGTTCATCTATTAAAAGCAAATCTGGTTTTAATAAAATTGCCCTCAAAATAGAACATCTTTGAAGTTGCCCTCCACTTAATTCATATGGTTTTTTATGTAAAAGTGATTCTTCTAAGCTTAATTTAGACAAAATATTATCAACTTCATCTTTAAAATCTCTGTTTACTACATCTTTTATCTGCTCAAAAATTGTATATGTTGGATGAAAAGAGGAAAAAGGATCTTGAAAAATCATAGCTGTTTTACTTTTTTTTATCTCTCCACTTTTTTGTTTTAAATTTCCTAAAATAAGTTCAAAAAGTGTGGTTTTACCACTTCCACTCTTTCCAAAAATTGTTTTTAATTCACCCTTTTTAAGTTCTAAATCAAAATTTTCAAATATAAAGTTATTTTTTTTGTATCCAAATGTTAGTTTTTTTATCTCTAATACCAAATTAAAACCTCTATTTTTTAATTTTGAAACATTATACAATAAATAGAATGGCTAATTTGAAAAACTAGAGAAATATATTTGAGAAGATAAGATATTTTTAAAAGAGTTAAAGGATCTTAAGTGAAACTTTAAAACTATTTAAAACTAAAATTTATTTATTTTGAAGATATTCTTTTGCAATTTTAATACATAAACCAGACTTCGAACTTGCATCTATTAGGCTTTCACCATTATTTATAAGTCTTAAAAGTACTAACTGTTTTATTTTTATACTAATATTTGTTATTGACATTTTTCTCCTTTGTAATATTTATATTGTCTTAATATGGTTTATAAATAAACCATATTTGACTAGATAGAAGAAACGTTTTTTGCTTGAGGACCTTTTTCGTTTCTACCAATTTCAAAAGACACCTTTTGACCTTCTATTAAATTAACTCGTCCATAACCTGAAGAGTTAACTTCACTATGATGAACAAAAAACTCATCATTTCCATTTTCTATTTGGATAAATCCAAAACCTTTTTCTGTGTTGAACCATTTTACTGTTCCAATATTTTGAGTTGCCATTGCAATTCCTTAAGTTTAATTTACTTCTTATTGAAGTATGTGATGTTTATATAATGAGGAGTTATATTTTTAATAGATGTTCGTATTAACTTTGTAAGTATCAATAAAAGCAAACTAAAGATGTCGTAAAACTCTAATCATCTTTAACGAAAAGATTCTATCTGAAAAAATAGATAAATGCAAACTTTATTATTTACGGTATGATTATGTTTTTTTATAATAGTTTGGCAAGATAATTTAAATATTTTAGTTTAAATACAAACTAATCAGTAACAACTGAATATTTTTTATTTATTACAAACATATATAAAAAATGTAAAATAACTAGATATGGAGATTTTCAACTATCTCTTTTTGTAAAATTACTCTGTTTTAAAATAGAACTAAAAATAGATAAATATAATATTTAAAAAATTTGCTATGCTACACAAGTGGAACTTAGAATGAAAAACATATATATTGTAAGTGATGTTCACGGTTGTTACAAATCACTTTTAGCTTTGATTGAGCAATTTCCAAATAAACAAAACTCTAAAATTGTTTTTGTAGGTGATTTAGTTGATAGAGGAAAAAACTCATATGATGTTGTTAAGTTTGTTATGGAAAATAAATATGATTGTGTAAAAGGTAATCATGAAGAGATGCTTTTAGAGTATGGACCAACAAAAGAAGAGCTTTATTTTAATGATGAGTCAAAACACTGGTTATATAGTTGTGGTGGAGATGAAACATTAACTTCTTATAACAATAAAAAAGAGGAATATTATAAACATTATGATTTTTTAAACTCTTTACCTTTGTATATAGAATATCAAGATTATAAAACAAAAGATAATAGATATTTAGTAGTAAGTCACTCAACTATATCAGATGTTTGGGAACTAAAAGATAGCTCTGATATTATTGATAAAGATATTTTTGAATCTCACATTTTGTGGAGTCGAAAATCAAGTAAAGATATAAAAGAGATTTTTAATGTTTATGGACATACGATTTTTGAAGAGCCAAAAATGAATGAATTTAGCTGTGGAATAGATTTAGGTTGTTGCTATAAAAAAAATCCATCAAAAATCCAAAATCCTAGACTTTGTGCTTTAGAATTTCCAAGTATGAAGCTATTTATTCAAGAAAATATAGAAGATTAAAAGATTACTTAAAATGAAAAAGATTCATATAAATTATAATAAATAATAAAATGATAAAATCATTTAAGATAATGTATTAATTTTGTAAAAGTAGCAATAATAAGTATTATTTCATATTTTAATTGAATATTTTCCTGACTTCGAGACCGTTAAATATTTCGTGTCAAAGTAATTCTGATAGGAGAAATCCTATCACACCAGAACTTAAATTTTAAGTTCACTATCTAATCTTCCTTCAAAAAATATTGCCAGT